>NZ_JAYJJS010000029.1:0-58699 GCF_020181635.2 Mycobacterium zoologicum
CGCCCACTTTCATGCCGCCCCACCGAGGGTCATCCACAGGTTCTGATCATTGCTCTCAGCAGGCGAGCACCCTGGCGGTGGTGGCCGACGGCCCTCGGGGTTCGATCACGTTGAACCGGGCGGACAAGCTCAATCCGCTGGGCGTGGTGACCCTGACCGAACTCGCCGATGCCGCACGCTGGTTCGACGCCCGTCCGCAGGTCAAGGTGGTGGTCGTCGCCGGCAACGGTCGAGCGTTCAGCGCCGGCGCTGACCTGGCCGCGTTCACCGGAGCCGGGCCCGGATCGGTGACCCCGCGAGATGCCGCCGACGCGGGGAGACGGATGGCCGATGCGGTCGAGGCCATGACCGCGGTGACGGTGGCCCGCCTGCACGGGCACTGTGTCGGCGGTGGAGTGGTGCTGGCCGCCGCCTGCGATCTGCGAGTGGCCGCCGACACGACGCGATTCTCCATTCCCGAAGTCGATCTCGGCATTCCACTGGCCTGGGGCGGCATCCCACGGCTGGTGCGAGAGATCGGCCCGGCGCTGACCAAGGAATTGGTGATGACCTGCCGGCCGTTCGGACCGGCCGAGGCCAAGGCGGCCGGTTTTCTCAACCGGGTGGTGCCCGAGCCGGATCTCGATGCCGAGGTCGAAGACCTGGTGCGCCAACTGCTCACCAAGTCGGCGCTCACCCTGACCGCCACCAAGCGTCACACCAACGCGGTCACCGAGGGCATGGTGGCCACAGCCCGCTGTTGGAGCGACGCCGACAGTCTGGTCACGGCTTTGCTCGACCCCGAATCCCGTGACGCCGCAACGGCGTATCTGACCCGCCACAGCGCACGTAGAGGAGAGTCGCAATGACCGATCAGGCGCCGCGGGGCTTAAGCGGCCCGGACACACTGTGCCAGGCGTTCCAGCGCATGGCGGCCGTCGATCCGGACGCGGTCGCGCTGCGCACGGTCGGTGGCACTCAGACGTTGACCTGGCGGGAGTACGCCGCCCAGGTCCGTCAGGTGGCGGCGGGCCTGGCGGGGCTGGGGGTGCGTCGCGGCGACACCGTCTCGTTGATGATGGGCAACCGGGTCGAGTTCTATCCACTCGAAGTCGGCGCCCAGCACGTCGGTGCCACCTCGTTCTCGGTGTACAACACCCTGCCAGCCGAGCAACTGACCTACCTGTTCGGCAATGCCGGCACCAAACTGGTGATCTGCGAAGAGCAATACGTCGAACGCATCCGGGCCAGCGGAGCTGCCATCGAACACATCGTCTGCATCGACGGGCACCCCGAGGGCACCCTGTCCGTCGAAGAACTGCTGGCAGCCGCTGATCCGGACTTCGACTTCGACGCCAGCTGGCGCGCGGTGCGGCCCGACGACATCGTTACGCTGATCTACACCTCCGGGACCACCGGCACCCCCAAGGGGGTGGAGATGACCCACACCAATCTGCTGTTCGAGGCCGCGGCTCTCGACGGCGTACTCGGGGTGCAATTCGGGGACCGCATCACCTCCTATCTGCCCTCGGCGCACATCGCCGACCGGACCATGGCGCTCTACAACCAGGAGGTGTTCGGCGTCCAGGTCACCACCGTTCCCGAGGCGCCCGCCATCGGTGCGGCACTGGCCGATGTGCGGCCGACCATCTGGGCTGCCGTGCCCCGGGTCTGGGAGAAGCTCAAGGCCGCAATCGAACTCGCGGTCACAGGCGAGCCGGACGAGTTGCGCCGCGCCGCCCTGCAATGGGCGTTGGGGGTCGCGGCCCAGCGGGGCGCGGCGATGCTCGCCCACCAGGAGCCGTCCGCGGAACTCGCGGCGGAATGGGCGACCGCCGACGAACGGGTGCTGTCCGCGCTGCGGGCGAAGATCGGGCTGGACGAACTGCGCTGGGCGGTCTCGGGTGCCGCACCCATACCGGGCGAAACCCTGAGCTTCTTCGCCGGGATCGGGATTCCGATCGCCGAGGTGTGGGGCATGTCCGAGCTCAGTTGTGCCGCTTCGTCGATGCATCCGAGGGAGGGACGTCTGGGAACGGTCGGAAAGCTGTTGCCGGGCCTGGAGTCCCGGATCGCCGATGACGGCGAGTTCCTGGTGCGTGGTCCGTTGGTGATGCGGGGCTATCGCAAGGAGCCGGCCAAGACCGCCGAGGCGATCGATGCCGACGGTTGGCTGCACACCGGCGACATCCTGAAACAAGATGCCGAGGGCTATCTGCGGGTGGTGGACCGCAAGAAGGAACTGATCATCAACGCCGGCGGAAAGAACATGTCGCCGGCCAACATTGAGAACGCCATCCTCGGCGCGTGCCCGTTGATCGGGGCGATGGTCACCATCGGCGACGGCCGGCCGTACAACACCGCGCTGATGGTGTTCGACGCCGAGTCGGTGGCGCCGCATGCCGCTGCGCTCGGGTTGCAAGAGGCGACGCCGGCTGCGCTGGCGGCCGACCCGACGGTGATCGCACGGATAGCCGCCGGGGTGGCCGAGGGAAACACCAAACTCTCCCGGGTCGAACAGATCAAGCGCTTCCAGGTCCTGCCCACGCTGTGGGAGCCCGGCGGTGACGAGGTGACGTTGACCATGAAGCTCAAGCGCCGGCCCATCGCCGCGAAGTACGCCGAGGAGATCGAGGAACTCTACGCCGCCGAGCCGAGTCCGCGCGTCCACGAACCGAGTACCACCGGCGCCGCGCCGTCGACGGTGGCCGTGGGATAGGGGACTGCCACGGCACCAACCATTTTCACCTTCGGTCACGGCACCGCCGATGCGGCCGAGATCACCACACTGCTGACCGGTGCCGGTGTTCGGAACCTGGTCGACGTCCGCACCGCACCGGGAAGCCGACACAATCCCGAGAGCACCCGCGAGGCCATGGCGAACTGGTTGCCGCAGGCCGGAATCGGCTACCGGTGGGAGCCGCGGCTGGGTGGGTGGCGGCGGGCCACGAAGGACAGTCCGGATGTGGGGCTGCGCAATGATTCGTTTCGCGGGTATGCCGGTTATATGCGCTCGCCCGAGTTCCGGGCCGCGGTGGACGAACTGCTGGCGGGCGCGGCCACCGAACAGACGTCGGTGATGTGCGCCGAGACGGTGTGGTGGCGCTGCCACCGCAGGTTGATCGCCGACTATCTGACCCTGGTCCGCGGGATCGAAGTACGCCACCTGATGCACGACGGAAAACTGCGGGAGCACCGGCCCACGGACGAGGCCCGCGTCGACGGCGACGTGTTGGTGTACGACGGTTGAGAGTTGCCTGGCCTACCGCCGCGGCGGCTGCACGGCCCCCAGCCCGAGCCACACCGCGGTGCAGGCCGCGGCCGCGGACAACACCGCGGCCGAAGCGCTGGCGGTGAGGAGCCCGACCCCCAGCAGCGTGATCAGCCCGACGACCAGCGCGACCAGCTTGTACAGCGGCCACGGCACACCCGCGATCGGCACCTGCTGCCGGGGGCGATGGACGGTGGTCATGACGTTGACGGTAGTCGATAACGAATTGTTTGGCCACCCGAAACCCACTGGACACGCCGCCGAATCGGGCGGGCGAGCTAGGCTGGCGGAATGCCACTGAGCGGAGAATACGCACCCGGAACATTGGATTGGGCCCGCAAGAACGCCGAGCAGATCATGGCGTCCGGCGGCACCGAGGGCACCGAGATGCGTGGTATGCGGGTGATCCTGCTGACCAGCGTCGGTGCCAAGACCGGGAAGCTGCGCAAGACGCCGCTGATGCGGGTGGAGCACGACGGCCAGTACGCCATCGTCGCCTCGCTCGGCGGGGCCCCGAAGAACCCGGTCTGGTACTACAACGTCGTCAAGAACCCGCGGGTCGAGCTGCAGGACGGCACCGTCACCGGCGACTACGAGGCACGCGAGGTATTCGGCGATGAGAAGGCGCAGTGGTGGGAGCGCGCGGTGGCGGCCTACCCCGACTACGCCGACTACCAGACGAAGACCGACCGGCAGATCCCGGTGTTCGTGCTGACCCCGGTGGGCTGAACCCGCAGCTGGGTGGCACCATATTGCGGTGTCCGCCGAATTGCGCTCGAACCGAAGTCGCCCCGCGAACGGCCCGTTGACAGCGGCCGACATCGACGCGGCGGCCACGCGGATCGCCGGCGTGGTGGCACCCACCCCACTGCAGCACAGCGACCGGTTGTCGCAGATCACCGGTGCCAACGTCTACCTCAAGCGCGAGGACCTGATGTCGGTGCGGTCCTACAAGCTGCGCGGCGCCTACAACCTGCTGGTCCAGCTGACCGAGGCGGAGTTGGCCGCCGGTGTGGTGTGCTCGTCGGCCGGCAATCACGCGCAGGGCTTCGCCTATGCCTGCCGGTCATTGGGTGTCCACGGCAGGGTTTACGTACCCGCCAAGACGCCCAAGCAGAAGCGCGACCGGATCCGCTTCCACGGCGGTGACTTCATCGAGCTGATCGTCTGCGGGGCCACCTACGACATGGCGGCCGAGGCCGCGCTGGACGACGTCGCCCGCACCGGCGCCACTCTGGTGCCGCCCTATGACGACCTGCGCACCATGGCCGGTCAGGGCACCATCGCCGTCGAGCTGCTCGACCAACTCGGCGGCGAGCCGGATCTGGTGATCGTTCCGGTCGGCGGCGGGGGCTGCATCTCCGGGATCACCTCGTATCTGGCCGAGCGCACCGCCAACACCGCCGTGCTGGGGATCGAGCCGGCCGGGGCCGCGGCGATGATGGCCGCATTGAGCACCGGTGAGCTGGTGACCCTGGATCACGTCGACCAATTCGTCGACGGTGCGGCCGTCAAGCGGGCCGGGGCGCTGCCGTTCGAGGTGCTCTCAGCAGCCGGCGACATGGTGTCGGTGGCCACCGTCGACGAGGGTGCGGTGTGCACCGCGATGCTCGACCTCTACCAGAACGAGGGCATCATCGCCGAGCCGGCGGGCGCGTTGTCAGTGGCCGGTCTGATGGAGGCCGACATCACGCCGGGCTCGACGGTGGTCTGTCTGATCTCCGGCGGCAACAACGACGTGTCACGCTACGGCGAGGTGCTGGAACGTTCGCTGGTGCACCTGGGCCTCAAGCACTACTTCCTGGTCGACTTCCCCCAGGAGCCGGGCGCTCTGCGGCGATTCCTCGACGAGGTGCTCGGTCCCAACGACGACATCACCTTGTTCGAGTACGTCAAGCGCAACAACCGGGAGACCGGCGAGGCGCTGGTCGGCGTGCAACTGGGGTCGGCGGCCGATCTGGACGGTCTGCTGGCCCGGATGCGCTCCTCGCACATCCACGTCGAAACCCTGGCGCCGGGGTCGCCGGCGTACCGCTATCTGCTCTGAAGCCAGCGCAATCCCGGCGGATGAATTCTCATCTCAATGGCTTCCGACCTGCTGGCCAGTCGACGCCGCCAGCTGGTCGGGCGTCGGTCCGGGCCGGTCGTAGGCACTGTCGATGAGCGGGCGCTGTTCGGCGTCGAGCCGGTCGGCCTCCGCGCTGCGCCCCGACTTTCGCAACCCGATGTTCAAAGGCAGTTGCTGGGTCGGGATCAAGACCGTGGTGATGTTGCCTCGAGTTCGTACCACGTTGGCCGGATCGTCGAGGCGGGCGTTCACATAGTCGTGAATGGTGCCCGCGCCCGCCTGGGCGTTCTGCAGGGCCAGCCGGTAGTGGGGGGAGGCCTTGTTGGTAGGAGCGTCACTCCACCCGTCGTATTCCCGGGCCACCAGCGTGACCGGGTTCGCGATGTCGGCGGGAACGCCCTGCCCGGCGGCGACGAGCTCGTCATTGCGCGCAAACGTGTCACCCAGCAACACGAACCGCACCCCGGGCGGGGGAGTATGCCGAGCCAGGTAGAGCGAGATCACCTGCGAACCGAGACTGAACCCGAGCACGGTGTCACCGGCGCGCAACGGCGCATTGGCTATCGCCGCTGCTCCTTCGTCATTGTGGAGTCCATCAGCGGGGTAGGGCACCTTGACACAGGGACATAACCTACCGCCCAACTGCTTCTGGGTCACCGACATCGAAACGCCCATGACGCCGTCGAAGTCGAACGATTCGACTGTGTAGGTAATGCCGGCCCCGCGGGCCGGAGCGGGATGCAACACCATTGCCACGGTGATGCTCGCCATCACCGCCAATCCCTTGCCTAAGCCATTCACCGCTCACCGGCCCTGCCGTATCAGATGTTGAATACTGTGAACGCAAACTACCGCCTGATCAGCCAGGTTACCCGGAGCAACACGAGACCGGGCCGGGCTATAACGCCCGTCAGCTGTCGACAGCCGGCAGAACGGGGAACCGCGCACTCAGGCATCAGTGCGTTCGAGCAGGACACCGGGCAACTCGGCGAACAACTCCGCCGCCGGAGCCGTCCCAGACCACCGCCGGCCGGTGAGTCGGTCGATCCAGTTCCCGAGTGGCAGCGTGATTACGGTTTCGCCCCAACCGATTTCGCCCAGGCGGACCGTCCAACGAGTGACCGCCACCAGTACGTCGTCACCGCGCCGGAATGCCACGACGTGCTCGGCGGCCGGGCCGTCGGCGATCACCGGTCGGTAACCGCCGCGCAGAAACGTCTCCGGTTTGTCGCGGCGCAACCGCAGGGCAGCGTGCACGATCCGCATCTTCGGATGCTGCAGGACGGTCAGTTCGGCACGGCGGGCCGCGAAGTCGACCGGGCGCCGGTTGTCCGGATCGGTCAGGCTGTCGTCGAACAACTCGGTGCCCTGATAGACGTCGGGCACTCCGGGCACGGTGAGCGCCAGGATTTTCTGGGCCAGCGCATCGCTTTCCGCGTGCCGCCGGAGTCTGCCGATCATCGCGGTGATCTCGTCGGCGACCGGGCCGTCGAGCACCACGTCGAGCCAGTCGGCGAGCGCCTTCTCGAACGCGGTGTCTGGCCGCTGCCAGGAGCTGCATCGCGCGGCTTCGCGCACCGCCTTACGCGCATAGGTGTGCAGCCGGGCGCGCAGGGCTTCGGTGACGATCCCGTCCGTCGGCCACACCCCGAAGATGTTCTGCCACAGGAACAGTCCCGTCGCGGTATCGGGGCATGGGATCGCGGACTGCCAGCCTGCTACGGATTCGGTCCACCGGCCAGGCACCTGCGAGAGCACTCCGATCCGGGCCCGGACGTCCTCGCCGCGCTGGGTGTCGTGGGTCGAGATCGTGCTCATCGCCAGCGGCCAGGCTTGCGCACGTTCGGCCAGGGCGGTATGGAACTCGGTTGCGCTGCAGCCGAACCGGTGCGGGTCGCCGCCGAACTCGTTCAGCGACACCAGCCGAGCATCACGGTGAAACGCCCACCCCTCGATTCCGGTCGCCGTCGCGGCGACACACAGCTGCGCAAGCCTGACCGCAGCCGGGCCCCGTGCTGCCACCGCGGTACGGATGATCGCCAGTTCCGAGGCCAATTCCGGTGCCGCCGAGATTGTTTCGGCCAGGACGGTACGCAGCACCGATTCGGTCACCGGGTAGTCGCTGCGATACACCCCGACCCGGCCGATCAGGGCCGCCAGCGCGGCAGCCAGTCGGGGCGAGTCTTGCCCGGTGGCGGCGGTGACAGCGCGCCGCAGCCGCTGCAGGTCGTTGTCGAGGGCGGCGGCGGCCGCGGTTCGCAGCGCGATAGCGACCGGTGCGGGGCCGGCCAGCGCGGTCAGCGCCGGTGCACCCCTGGGGTCGACGAAGACCCCACCGATGAGGCGCAGGATGTCGTAGCCGGTGCTTCCGGCCACCGGCAGGGAGGGCTCGAGCGGCTCATCGACCGCCAGGATCTTCTCGACGACGATCCATGCCTGCGGCCCGATCAGAGCCCGCAATCGGTGCAGGTAGCCGACCGGATCGGACAAACCGTCGAGGTGATCGACGCGTACCCCGTCCACCAGACCTTCATCGAACCAGCGCGCCACCTCCCGGTGCGTCGCGGCGAAGACACGTTCGTCTTCCTGCGCAAGTGCGGCCAGCGAGTTGATCGCCAGGAACCGGCGGTAGCCGCACCGGCCGTCGCGCCAGCACGTCAGCCGATAATGCTGGCGCGCATAGACCTGCGGTGCGGTTCCCGCCCCGGTGTCGGGGCTGATCGGCAGAGCGAGGCCGCCCAGGCGCAGCACGTCGCCGTCGACGCTCAACCCGGCCAGGTCATCCTCGGATTCCAGCACCGGCAGCACGATCTTGCCGGCGCCCAGATCCCAGTCGATGTCGAAGAAGTCGGCGAACCCTGAGTCCCGCCCGTGTCGCAGCACATCCCACCACCACGGGTTCTGCTCGGCAACCTCGATTCCGGCATGGTTGGGCACGATGTCGACGATCAGGCCCATGCCCCGGGCGCGGGTAGCCCTGGACAGTCGGCGCAGACCGTCGATTCCGCCGAGTTCGGCGGACACCGTGGTGGGGTCGGTGACGTCGTAGCCATGCGCGGACCCGCGTACCGGGGTCAGGATCGGCGACAGGTACAGATGCGAAACCCCGAGTGCGTCAAGGTAGTCCAGGAGTTCTTCGGCGTCTGCGAAGGTGAACCCGAAGCCACTGTCCGGCCCGCGCAGTTGCAGCCGATAGGTCGACACCGGCTTGCCCGACAGAGCCATGGGCTCACCGGCTCTTCTGCAGGATCATCAGCGAGCGTGGCCCTACCGGTATCGCCTGGCCCGCCTGCACCGTCAGTGCGGACCTGCCGGCGGCGTCGGCGGTGTCGATCACCGCGGCCCAGTCCCGGGCGTACTCGGTGTTGGGGGTGACGAACTGCACGGTTGTCTCACCGGCGTTGAAGCACAACAGGAATGAGTCGTCGACGATGCGTCTGCCGCGGGCGTCCGGTTCGGGCAGTGCCTCGCCGTTGAGGAAGACCATCACGCAGCGGCCGAACTCGCTGTCCCAGTCCTGTCGGGTCATCTCGTGCCCGGTCGGCGTCAGCCAAGCGATGTCGCGCACCTCGTCACCGCCGCGGATCGGCTTGCCCTGCAGGAACCGGCGTCGGCGGAACACCGGGTGTGCGGTGCGTAGCGCGGTCAACGTCCGGGTGAATCTCAGCAGATCGGCGTTGGTCTCGGCCAGTGACCAGTCCATCCAGGACAGTTCGGAGTCCTGGCAGTAGACGTTGTTGTTGCCGTGCTGGGTGCGGCCCACCTCGTCGCCGTGCATGATCATCGGAGTGCCCTGGCTGACCAGCAGGGTGGCCATGATGTTTCGGATCTGGCGGGCCCGCAACGCGATTACGGTGGGGTCGTTGGTCGGGCCCTCGACCCCGCAGTTCCACGACCGGTTGTAACTCTCGCCGTCGCGGTTGTCCTCACCGTTGGCCTCGTTGTGTTTCTGGTTGTAGGACACCAGATCGGTCAGGGTGAAGCCGTCATGGCAGGTGACGAAATTGATGCTGGCACTGGGGCGCCGGCCGGTGGCCTCATACAGGTCTGACGAGCCGGTCAGCCGGGAACCGAACTCGCCAAGGGTTTCTCGTTCACCGCGCCAGTAGTCGCGCACGGTGTCGCGGTACTTGCCGTTCCACTCTGTCCACAGCCCGGGGAAGTTGCCCACCTGGTAGCCGCCCTCGCCGACGTCCCACGGCTCGGCGATCAGCTTGACCTGGCTGACCACCGGATCCTGTTGCACCAGATCGAAGAACGCCGAGAGTCGATCGACGTCGTGCAGCTCCCGGGCCAGGGTGGACGCCAGATCGAAACGGAAGCCATCGACGTGCATCTCGGTCACCCAATAGCGCAGTGAGTCCATGATCAGCTGCAGGGTGTGCGGATGCCGCGCGTTGAGACTGTTTCCGGTTCCGGTGTAGTCGGTGTAGAACCGCTTGTCGCCTTCGGTCAGCCGGTAGTAGGCGGCGTTGTCGATACCCCGGAAGTTCAGTGTCGGGCCCAGGTGATGCCCTTCGGCGGTGTGGTTGTAGACCACGTCGAGGATCACCTCGATGCCGGCCTGGTGGAAGGCCCGCACCATCGCCTTGAACTCCGGCACCGCGCCGCCGGGCGCGCGACTGGCGGCGTACTGATTGTGCGGGGCGAAGAAGCCGAATGTGTTGTACCCCCAGTAGTTACGCAGGCCCAACTGCAGCAGCCGGTGGTCGTGTAGGAACTGGTGGACGGGCATCAGCTCGATCGCGGTCACGTTCAGCGACTTGAGGTGATCGATGATCACCGGGTGCGCCAGCCCGGCGTAGGTGCCGCGCGACTCGTCGGGGATGGCCGGATGCGTCTGCGTCATGCCCTTGACGTGGGCCTCGTAGATGATCGTCTCGTGATACGGGGTACGCGGTGAACGGTCGCTGGCCCAGTCGAAGAACGGGTTGATCACCACGCTGGTCATGGTGTGGCCCAACGAGTCCAGCGCCGGGGGAGGCCTGCCGCTGCCCGGGCCGTCCGGGTCGGCCAGATCGTAGGAGAACAGCGCGGGCCCGAAGTCGAACTCACCGTTGAACGCCTTGCCGTACGGGTCCAGCAGCAGCTTGCTCGGATCGCAGCGGTGTCCGGCGGTGGGTTCGAACGGCCCGTGCACCCGGAATCCGTAGTGCTGGCCGGGTCCGATTCCGGGCAGGTAGGCATGCCATACGTAGCCGTCGACTTCGTCGAGGCGTATCCGGGTCTCGGTGTTGTCGATCAGGCACAGCTCGACCTGCTCGGCGACTTCGGAGAACACCGCGAAGTTGGTTCCGGCGCCGTCGTATACGGCACCGAGCGGATAGCTCTGCCCGGGCCAGACGGTGGGCTCGGCCGCGCTCACCACCATCCGGTGGCGGTACCCATCTGTCGGCCCAGTTCGCCGGTCATGGTGCGCATGTAGGTCGCCGACAGGTGATGAGAATCGTGATAGACCAGCACGTTGCCCTCGATGGCTCGGCAGATCTCCTTGTCGCAGACCGCATCCGAGAGGTCCAGCGGCTTGAGCAACGGGAACCGGGCGACGAAGTCCAGGGTCGGGTTGCGGTCGACGAGCACTTCGGAGCGTTTGATGCCGCAGGACTCCGCGTCACCGCCGGAGGCCAGGCAGTCGGCCGGCTGGAACGGGTCGCCGTCACGCACCAACCACGGGGTGTCGCGCACGCCGAGGATCGGAATGTGGTGGTCCGACAGCTTCTTCCAGATCCCGATGTAGGTTCCGGGCATCACATCGCCGGGTTTGATGTTCCACGGCCGGGTGGCGGTGGTGAACACGAAGTCCGGGTGGTCGGCGACCAGCTTGTCCATCGTCTTGCCCACCCACTGGTAGCACTGCGGGTAGGGGGCGTTGTTGCCCATGATCAGCGGGACCTTCTCGGTGGACAGCGGGCAGCCCATCTTGAGGTAGGTGACCACCTTGAAGTGGTGCCGCTGACCGAGGATGTCCAGTGCGGGCAGCCAGTGTTCGGCGTGCGAACCGCCGGCCAGCGCGACGGTACGGGTGGCTTCGGGGTCGCCATAGGTGCAGTTGATCAGCTCCGGGTCGGTGAAGGTGCTGATGCAGCCGTCCCGGGTCGAGCGCGGCAGGTCCTTCTTGGCCTCCAGGATGGTGGGCCGCATCCGAAGCTTGGGAACCCGCTGATGCTTGATCAGGGCGCGGGCACCCGGGTAGTCGTCCTTGCTGAGCTTGACCAGTTCCTTGCCGCTGGCGCGCTGGACGGTCACGTGCTCACGCCAGGTGAACGACGTCGCGGTCAGCGCCACGCCCAGCAGCACCACCGTCGAGCCCAACGCCATCGTCGGGCGTCGCCACCAGCCGGGCGACGGCTTGCGCCATGGAATGCTCAGCACCGGCGTCGGGCCCGGCCCGGCTGGGGCGCGGTAGCGCAGCGGGTCCTCGACCAGCCGAGTGGTCAGGTAGGCCAGTACACCCGAGACCGCCAGGATGGCTGCGCCCTCGGCCACCGAGGCGTGTTTGTGACCGGTGTAGGACAGCCAGAAGATCAGCAGCGGCCAGTGCCACAGGTACAGCGAATAGGCCATCGCGCCGAGCGTGACCAGCGGTCCGGCGGCCAGCCAGCGGTTCGGCCATGGCAGTTTGCCGTTGGTGCTCGGGTGCGCGTGCCGGTTGGCCCCGGCCAGGATGAAGGCCACGGTGGCACCGACCGGAACAAGCGCCCAGGGCCCCGGGAACTCCTTGACGCCTTCGATCAGCGCGCCGCAGCTCAGGATCGCTGCCAGTGCCACGGTGCCGACGACGCTCCGCAGCCACATCGGCCACCGGATGTAGGGGACCAGGGCTCCGGCCAGCGCACCGAGCAGCAGCTCCCAGGCGCGGGCGAAACTGTTGTAGTAGGCCAGAGGCTGGTTGGCCTGGTGCGCGACGATCGCGTACCAGAACGACGCCACCGTCAGTGCCGTGATGAGCACCACGAAGGCGGACCGCAGGTGGGTGCGCAGCGGGCGTCGCAACAGGAACGCGAAACCGAAGATCAGCAGCAGGAAGCTCAGGTAGAACTGGCCCTGCACCGACATCGACCAGATGTGCTGCAGCGGGCTGACCGCTTCACCGGCGCGCAGGTAATCCGAAGCGGTGCTGGCCAACTCCCAGTTCTGGTAGTAGCCCAGGCTGGCCAGGCTCTGGTCGGCGAAGGTCTCCCAGCGGGTCTGCGGCTGGATCCAGATCGTGAGTCCCGCGCACGCCGCCAGCACCACCACCAGCGCGGGCAGCAGCCGGCGCACCAGCCGGATCAGGTCCGGTATCGGTGACAGCGACGACGCCGGGTTCAGCGCAACCCGCAGCAGCTTGCCGCCGAAGAAGAACCCCGACAGCGCCAGGAAGACGTCGACACCGCCGGACACCCGTCCGAACCAGACGTGGAACATCGCCACCAACGCGATCGCGATCCCGCGCAGCCCGTCGAGGTCGTGTCGGTAGAAACCCTCCTTGCGGGTACCCATCGCGGCCGCCGACGCGGACGTCGGAACCGACCCGGATGCGGGTCCCGCAACAGGTGTTACCGCCGGTCGAGGCGGGGCCAGGGCAATCATGATCGCCCGACAATCTACCTAACTTGCCTGGAGAAACCGCATTCCGCGCGCTGTGACGTCGCCCAAACGGTCAGGAGCTGAGGACCCGGGTCAGGTAGGGGACCATGTTGGAGGTGCGCGCCGGCGAGACCGAGACCGCGGGGCTGGTGCCCTCGATCATCTGGTTGTTGCCCAGGTACAGCGCGACGCTCTGGGTCCCACCGGGGCCGTAGCACAGCAGATCGCCGGGACGGGCCTGTGCCGGCGGCACCTTCTGGCCGACGCTGCACTGCTCGCCGGAGGTGCGCGGCATCTTGATCCCGGCACCGGCGAACGCGTACTGGATCAGCCCGGATGCGTCGAAGCCGACCGTGGTGGTGTCCGGCATGTCCTCGCTGGGCACCAGCGACGTGCCCGGTAGGACCGGGGTGACGCTACCCGGCACCGGCGGGTTGCCTTGGGTGCTCGGCAGGATGGCGCGGCCGGTGATGTCGGTCAACGCGCTGCGGGTGGTGGCAGCCCTGGCCCGCGCGTTGTTGGTGGGTCCGTTGACGTCACCGCCGCCGTAGACGAAGGGCACCCCGCGCTGTGACAGCGCGCGCTGGATGACCCGGTCGACGAGCTGGTTCTGGCCGGTCTGCGACAGCGGGTCGGCGTGGGCGGGCGCGGCACTCAGTGCCGGGGCCAGGGCCGCTGCCAGGGCGATCGTGGTGGCGTAGATGCGCTTCATCAGATTCTCCTCTCGCGGCCCCGTTATCACGACAGCCTCATTCGTCACTTCTGTAACAGAGCCTACCGGCGCTTAGACTCCATTTGCCCGGGCGGAAGCGATATTGAGCAACCTGTGACCGAACGGTTACGCCACCGGCCACTACTGTCGTCAGTCATGTCCGCGATGCCTCCCGAGCAGATCAGCGCTCTGGACGCCGCCCACCTATGGCACCCCTACAGCACCATCGGCGCCGGGGCACCTGCTCCGATCGTGGCGCTGGCCGCGCGCGGCCCCCATCTGACGCTGGTGCTCGACGGCGAACCGACCGAGGTGCTCGACGGCATGAGTTCCTGGTGGACCGCCATCCACGGCCACGGCCACCCGGTCCTGGACGCCGCGATCAGCGCGCAGTTGGCCACCATGAACCACGTGATGTTCGGCGGCATCACCCACGAACCCGCGGCCCGACTGGCGCAACTGCTGGTGGAGATCACCCCGGCCGGACTGGACACCGTCTTCTTCAGCGACTCCGGGTCGGTGGCGGTCGAGGTCGCGGTCAAGATGGCGCTGCAGTACTGGCGTGCCCGCGGACTCCCGGGCAAGCACCGGTTGATGACCTGGCGGGGCGGCTACCACGGGGACACCTTCACCCCGATGAGCGTCTGCGACCCTGACGGCGGCATGCACACGCTGTGGCGTGACGTCCTGTCGCAGCAGATCTTCGCCCCGCAGGTGCCCCGCGACCACGACCCGGCCTACAGCGCTCGGTTCGAGACCCAACTGGCCGCCCATGCCGACGAACTGGCCGCCGTCATCGTCGAACCCGTGGTCCAGGGCGCCGGCGGCATGCGCTTCCACGACCCCCGGTATCTCAACGACCTGCGGGAGATCACCCGCCGCCACGGCGTACTGCTGATCTTCGATGAGATTGCCACCGGATTCGGGCGCACCGGAGAGCTGTTCGCCGCCGACCACGCGGGCGTGTGCCCCGACATCATGTGCATCGGCAAGGCGCTCACCGGCGGCTACCTGTCGATGGCAGCGACGTTGTGCGGCACCGAGATCGCCCACGCGATCAGTGCCGGCGAGGCAGGAGCCCTGATGCACGGCCCCACCTTCATGGCCAATCCGCTGGCCTGCGCGGTCTCGGTGGCCAGCACCGAACTGCTGCTCAGTGGGGACTGGCGCGGTCGGGTCGCGGGGATCAGCGCAGGGCTGCGCGCCGCCCTGGCGGACGCTCGCGGGCTGCCCGGCATCGCCGATGTCCGGGTCTGCGGCGCGATCGGCGTCATCGAATGCGAACAGCCGGTAGATCTGCCGGTGGCCACTGCCGCGGCACTGGCACACGGGGTGTGGCTGCGACCCTTCCGCAACCTCGTGTACGCGATGCCGCCCTACATCTGCACCGACGAGCAGGTCGCCCAGATCGGTGCCGCGATGGTCGCTGCCGTGCGTGCCTTAACCTGAACGGTGTTCAAGAGTCGTTGTAAGGAGCTCGCGTGACCCGCACGGATGCGTCTCCACTGGCCTGGCTGGCAGAGGTGGAGCGGCAGCGCCGACAGGCCGGCCTGCGCCGTTCGCTGCGGGAGCGCCCCGCGGCGACCACCGAGCTGGACCTGGCCTCCAACGACTACCTCGGCCTGTCGACGCACCCGGACGTCATCGCCGGCGCAGTGGATGCGCTGCGCACCTGGGGCGGTGGCGCCGGAGGGTCCCGGCTGGTCACCGGCAACACCGAGCTGCACCACCGGTTCGAACAGCAGCTGGCCGAATTCGTCGGTGCCGCTTCAGGATTGGTATTCTCTTCGGGATACACCGCCAACATCGGCGCCGTGGTCAGCCTGTCGGGGCCGGAGTCGCTGGTGGTCTCCGACGCCTACTGCCACGCCTCGTTGGTGGACGCCTGCCGGCTGTCCAGGGCGCGGGTCGCGATCACCGCGCACCGCGACGTCGGGGCCGTCGCTGCGGCCCTGAGCAACCGCAGCGAAGAACGTGCCGTCGTTCTCACCGAATCGGTGTTCAGCGCCGACGGTGCGCTGGCCCCGCTGCGCGAACTGCACGAGGTGTGCCGGCGCCATCGGGCGCTGCTGATCGTCGACGAGGCACACGGGCTCGGGGTGCGCGGGGACGGCGGCCGAGGGCTGCTGCATGAAGTCGGCCTGGCCGGGGCACCGGATGTGGTGATGACGACGACGCTGTCCAAGGCGCTGGGCAGCCAGGGCGGCGCGGTGCTGGGTCCGGCTGCGGTGCGTGACCACCTCATCGACACCGCCCGGACCTTCATTTTCGACACCGGCCTGGCACCGGCCGCGCTGGGAGCCGCCTCGGCGGCCCTGGGGGTGCTGGCCGCCGAGCCCTCCCGCGCTGCCGACGTGCTGCGGCATTCCGGCACGCTGGCGCAGATCTGCGACGTGCCCGAACGGCCGGAATCCGCCGTCGTCTCGGTGATTCTCGGCGACCCGCAGGTCGCGGTGGCCGCCGCGGCCGCCTGCCTGGATGCCGGGGTTCGGGTGGGCTGTTTCCGGCCGCCCACGGTGCCGGCGGGCACCTCGCGGCTGCGGCTGACTGCGCGTGCCTCGCTGACCGAAGCCGATCTGGAGCTGGCCCGGCGGGTACTGACCGACGTCCTGGCGGTGCGGCGCAGGTGAGCGTGCTGGTGATCACCGGCACCGGTACCGGCGTCGGCAAGACGATCGCCACCGCGGCACTGGCCGCCTGCGCCCGCACGCTCGGCCTGGACGTGGCGGTGTGCAAGCCGGTGCAGACCGGCACCGCCGACGGCGACGACGACCTGGCCGAAATCGGCCGGCTCTCGCAGGTGAGCGCGCTGTTCGGGGCGGGCCGCTATCCCGAGCCGCTGGCCCCGGTGGCCGCCGCGCACCGCGCCGGCATGGCGCTGCCGACCCGCGCCGAACTGCTGGCGCTGATCCGCGACGCCGACGGCCCCGGGCGGTTGACCCTGGTGGAGGGCGCCGGGGGACTGCTGGTGGAGCTGGCGGCCGACGGCGTCACCCTGCGCGATCTGGCGGTGGACCTCGGTGCGGCCGTGCTGGTGGTGGTCGGAACCGAACTGGGCACCCTCAACCACACCGCGCTGACGTTGGAATCCCTTGCCGGACAATGCCTGTCGTGCGCCGGACTGGTGATCGGCAGCTGGCCGACGCAACCCGATGACGCCGCGGTGAGCAATCGTGAGGCGTTGGCCCGGCTGGCGCCGCTACGGGCGGTGCTGCCGGCGGGCTCGGGTTCGCTGGGGGCCGCGGAGTTCGGCGCCCGCAGCGGCGCGGCGTTCGCACCTGCCTGGGTGCGCTCGCTGATCAGCTGACGGCGATCCCGGCCTGCACGGCCAGCCCGTCGATCAGCAGCCGCAGCCCGAACCCGAAGGCGCTGCCCGGGTCGGCGTCGGGGGTGATCCCGGCCGCCCCCGCGGCGTCCCACTGCAGCCGGGACTGCTCTTCGGCGGTGAACCCCAGCACGTAGTAGACGACGGTGCGTGCGGCCAGCACGGCGTGATCCGGGTGCACACCCGCTGCGGCGGCCGAGTCGGCCAGCAGCCCCACGATCTCGGCGGCGGCGCGCGACTGACCGGCGGCCAGGCTCGCCGACACCAGCTCGGCGCCGTCGGTGTGTGACAGCAGCGCGTCGCGCAGCCGCTCGCACACCGCCTGGATCCGCCACCGCCAGTCGCCGGGCCCCGGGTCGGCGCAGGCCGCGGCCAGCACCCGGTCGGCGACCGCGCCCAGCAACTGCTGCTTGTTGGCGAAATGCCAGTACAGGGCGCCGGGGCTGACCTTGAGCTCGCGCGCCAACCGCCGCATCGTCAGGTCGGCGATGCCGTAGTCGTCGAGGATGGCGGCCGCCGCGGCGACCACGTCAGGTTTGTGCAGCTGCACGCCGCTACCATAACCTGAACAGCGTTCAAGGCGGCTCGTCCGCCGGACTCGAGCAACAAGGAGCATCAGGTGACTCAGGCCGCCGTATCCAGCATCGCCACCGATAACGCCGACATCTTGGCGGTGGCCCGCGAGCAGGTGCTGGGGCGCGGCGAGGGACTGGACTCCGAGCAGGTGCTCGCCGTGCTGCAGCTGGGCGAGGACCGTCTCGACGAGCTGCTCGAGCTGGCGCACGAGGTCCGGATGCGCTGGTGCGGCCCCGAGGTGGAGGTCGAGGGCATCATCAGCCTCAAGACCGGTGGCTGCACCGAGGACTGCAACTTCTGCTCGCAGTCCGCGGTGTTCGACGACTCGCCGGTGCGCGGGGTCTGGCTCGACAAGGCCGAGCTGGTGGAGGCCGCCAAGGCCACCGCGGCCACCGGCGCCACCGAGTTCTGCATCGTGGCGGCCGTGCGCGGCGCCGACGACAAGTTGCTCAAGCAGGTCGACGAGGGTATCCAGGCGATCCGCGCCGAGGGCATCGACATTCCGATCGCCGCGTCGCTCGGGCTGCTGACGGCGCGTACTGCCAAGAAGCTCAAGGAGATCGGCGTCCATAAGTACAACCACAACCTGGAGACCGCGCGCTCGTACTTCCCGAGCGTGGTGACCACCCACGAGTGGGACGAGCGGCTGGCGACCCTGGAGCTGGTGCGCGACAACGACATGGAGCTGTGCAGCGGCGGCATCATCGGGATGGGCGAGAGCCTTGAGCAGCGCGCCGAATTCGCCAGCCAGATCGCCGCGCTGAACCCCGACGACGTGCCGATCAACTTCCTCAACCCGCAGCCGGGCACGCCGTTCGAGAACATGGAGCCGGTGTCGGCGTTCGAGGCACTGTCCGTCGTCGCCGCCTTCCGGCTGGCGCTGCCGCGCACCACGCTGCGGTTCGCCGGTGGCCGCGAGATCACCCTGGGTGACCTGGGTGCCAAGCGCAGCCTGCTGGGCGGTGCGAACGCGATGATCGTCGGCAACTACCTGACCACCCTGGGGCGCTCCATCGACGACGACCTGGAGATGCTCGAGGAGCTGAAGATGCCGATCAAGGCGCTCAGCGCCAGCCTGTGAGCATGGCCACCCAACTGCCGGAGCTGGTTGGGGCCGGCGTCTACAACGTGCACAACGGTGCATTGATCGGTGACGACGACCGCCCGGTGCCGCAGACAGCCGCACAACTCGCATTGCGCCCGCCCCGGTTCTGCGCCGCCTGCGGCCGCAAGATGGCGGTCCAGATCCGGCCCAACGGTTGGTGGGCGAAGTGCTCCCGGCACGGCCAGGTGGATTCGGCGGAGCTGGCAGCCCGGTAGTGGCGCACACACCGGAACGCCCGGCGCCGCGCATCACGCGTTTGCGTGCCGCCGGCGTCATGGCCGCCGGGCTTGGACTCACCGGGCCGCCCCTGGGCGCGTTGTGGGCATGGATCGCCCCTTCGGCGCACGGGGTGGTGGCACTGACCCGCAGTGGCGAGCGCGTGCAGGCGTATCTGGGCAGCGAAGCCGAAAACCTTTTCGTCGCACCGGTTCTGCTGCTGGCCCTGCTGGGAGTGGTGGCGGTGGTGGCCGCGACGCTCGCCTGGCAGTGGCGGGCCCACCGCGGCCCGGGAATGATCACGGGCCTGTCGGCGGGCCTGATCGCGGCGGCCGGCTTTGCGGTGCTGGTCGGCCACCGGCTGGTGCTGCAGCGCTACGGCGTCATCGACGTGGACACCGCCCCGGTGACACCCGAGCATCGCGTCCACTACACCGCCGAAGGGCCCCCGGTGTTCTTGGGGCACACCGTGTTGCAGATCGCTGCCATGTTGTTGCTGCCGGCCGCGGCCGGGGCCCTGGTGTACGGGCTGTGTGCCACCTGGTGCACCCGCGACGACCTCGGCGGCTACCCGCCCGAGTCTTTGCCTCCGACGGGACTCGGCGTCAGCGCAGCGCGCGGGCGGTGATGACCCGGACTGCCACCAGACCCAACCGGGCCAGGCCCAGGTAGGTCTTGGGGTTCAGCAGCGTCGGCCATTCCTTCTGCACCACGGTCTCGGGCACCGGCCGGCCGGCGAACCGGTCGGCCAGCCAGGACAGCACCATCGGAGTCGACAACGGGTGCAGCAGGATGTGCTCGCTGAACAGATCGCGGTGGTAGGTCAACCGCGCACCACCGGCGGCGTACGTCGCGGCGAGCGCGTCGATGTCGTGGACCGAGATCACTTCGTCGTAGATCGCCTGCACCATCAGCATCGGGGGAGCGGGCACGGAGCTGCCCAGCCGGGTGTCGTCGAAAACGTGCTGGACAGCCGGCATCTCGATCAGCTGTTCGAGCGGCTGGTCGATGTAGGAGTTCAGACTGCGGTGCTGGAAGCGCAGCACCGCGGCGGCGGTTGTCGTCGACTCCAGCGAGTGCAGCAGGGCCCGCCCGTCGACGGTGGCGTGCTCGTCGATGACCGCGGCCAGATCGGGATAGGTGCGCGCCAGCGCCGCGATCATGGTGGCCGGCAGACCCGACCAGAACGAGCCGTTCAGCCGCATCAGCGTGTTACCCAGGTCGCCGACCGGCGAACCCATGGCGGCCCCCGCCACGTTCAGCTCAGGCGCGTAGGAACCGCAGACCTCGGCCGCCCAGCCGGTCGCCAGGCCGCCACCGGAGTAGCCCCACAACCCGATCGGGGAGTCGGCGGCCAGCTCCAGCTGTTCGGAGCCCAGTGCGGCACGCAGGCCGTCGAGCACGCAGTAGCCCGGCTCATAGGGCGCGCCCCAGTGGCCGTCGCGGCCCTCGTGGTCGGGAACCGACACCGCCCAGCCCTGTGCCAGCATCGCGGCGATCAAGACGAACTCGAGTTGGGTGAACGAGCCGTAGGCCTTGGCCCGTCGGCGCAGGGCGTAGGACGGGAAGCAGCGGCCGTCCACCGCGTCGATCGCACACTGGTACGACACGATCGGGCACGGTCGAGTCAGGTCACGGTCACCCGGCACCAGCACCGTGGTGACCGTCGCCTGCGGGAGGCCGTTGCGGTCGGTGGTGCGGTACAACAGCTGGGTGGCGTGCAGCCGCTGCGGGATCAGGCCCAGAAATGCCAGCTCCACGTCGCGGGAGCGCAGCACTGTGCCGGGCTGGGCGTGCTCGAAGCCGGCCGGGGGCTCGTAGAACGGATCCTGGTCCGGCAGCTCGGCGCGGGCGCCGGGCTGCAGCGGCTGGTGGGCGGCCTGCCCGATCCAGTCGACAGAGGATGTGCGGGCCAAGCTGTCGAAGTCCATCGGGGCATTGTGACTTAAGAACCCACTAAGATTCCACTCCGACCCACCCTGGGGGCCGCAGAGCCGCGAATTCGTCGGTCACTCGGAGTTGGGACTCGGTGAACCGGTAACGGGCCGCGGGCCGGCCGCCACTGCGTCCGGAGCGTGCCGTGGTGCCGGTGGGAATGATCACCCCGCGGCGAACCAGCACCCGCTGCAGGTTGGTGGCGTCCACTTGGTGCCCGAGTACCACGCTGTAGATGTCGCGCAGGGTGGACAGAATGAATTCTGTTGGGGCCAAAGCGAATCCGATGTTCGTGTAGGACATCTTGGCGACCAGGCGGCTATGTGCGTGGGCCACCATCGGCGCGTGGTCGAACGCCATCGGGGGAAGTTCGTCGACGGGGTGCCAATGGGTGTCACCGGGCAGTTCCGGGTCGGCCGGCGAGGGCACCAGGCCCAGAAAGGTCGAAGCTATGGTGCGCACGCCGGGAACGCGGGCTGGGTCGGAGAACACAGCCAGTTGCTCCAGGTGGGCGATCTCACGCAGGTCGACCTTCTCGGCGAGTTGGCGGCGCGCCGAGGCGGTGACGTCCTCGTCGTGACGCAGGAGTCCACCGGGCAGGGACCATCGTCCGGACTGGGGTTCTCTGGCCCGTTGCCACAGCAGGACCTTCAGTCGGGGGCGGCGCGTCTCGAGGTCGCCAACCTGGAAGACGGCGGTGAGGACTTCGTGGGCGGTGCTAGTATGGACCACGTTTTCGATTATAAGTCGAAAACCTGATTCGCGAGAGGAGTCGCGCATGACCACCCTCACCGACACCGGTGCGAAGGCCGGCAGGCTGGCAGACCGCATCGTCAATTCGCCGGCCGGCTACAGCGGAATCGAGCCCGACGACGAGTGGGTGGCCGAGATCCTCCGGCTCAAAAAGGAGCGCAACGCCACGATCCTGGCGCACAACTACCAGTTGCCGCCCATCCAGGACATCGCTGACCACGTCGGCGACTCACTGGGCCTGGCCCGCATCGCCGCCGACACCGACGCGGACACCATCGTGTTCTGCGGCGTGCACTTCATGGCCGAGACGGCCAAGATCCTGTCCCCGGACAAGACGGTGCTGATCCCCGATGCCCGCGCGGGCTGCTCGCTGGCCGACTCCATCACCGCCGAGGACCTGCAGGCCTGGCGTGACGACCACCCGGGCGCGGTGGTGGTGTCTTACGTCAACACCACCGCGGCAGTCAAGGCGCTCACCGACTACTGCTGCACGTCGTCGAACGCCGTTGACGTGGTCAACTCCATCGAACCGGATCGCGACGTGCTGTTTCTGCCCGATCAGTTCCTGGGCCAGCACGTCCAGCGGGTCACCGGGCGCAAGAACATGCACATCTGGGCGGGCGAATGCCACGTGCACGCCGCCATCAACGGCGATGAGTTGGAGGAGAAGGCGCGCGCGAACCCCGACGCGGAGCTGTTCGTGCACCCGGAGTGCGGGTGCGCCACCTCGGCGCTGTACCTGGTCGGTGAGGGGCACTTCCCAGAGGAGCGGGTGAAGATCCTGTCGACCGGCGGCATGCTCGAAGAGGCCCGGCGGACCCAGGCACGCAAAGTCCTGGTGGCCACCGAGGTCGGCATGATCTACCAGCTGCAGAAAGCCGCGCCAGAGGTCGACTTCGAGGCGGTCAACTCCAAGGCGGCCTGCAAGTACATGAAGATGATCACCCCGGCGGCCCTGCTGCGCAGCCTGACCGAGGGTGCCGACGAGATCCACGTCGACCCCGAGACAGCCCGGCTGGCCGCGCGCAGCGTGCAGCGCATGGTCTCGATCGGCAATTCGGTACCGGTCAGCAAGTGAACGCCGATCCCGTCTGGCAACAGCGGGCCGATGTGGTCGTCATCGGCACCGGGGTCGGTGGGCTGTCGGCAGCCCGGGCCGCGCACCGCGCCGGACGGGACGTGGTGGTGCTCAGCAAGGCCGACACCGGCCACGCGGTGACCGCGACCCATTACGCCCAGGGCGGGATCGCGGTGGTGCTGCCCGGCAACGACGACACCGTGGCAGCCCACGTCGCCGACACCCTGGCGGCCGGCGGCGGGCTTTGCGACCGCGACGCAGTCACCTCGATCGTGGCCGACGGCTACCGGGCTGTCTCCGAATTAGCCGGCGCCGGAGCGCAATTCGACCTCGATGTCGAGGGGAACTGGGCGCTGACCCGCGAAGGCGGGCACAACCGGCGGCGCATCATTCACGCCGGGGGAGACGCGACCGGAGCCGAAGTGCAACGCGCACTCGACGCGGCCGCTGCCGAACTGGACATCCGCTGGGGCCAGATCGTTCTACAGATCCTGCACGACGGCGACGTGGTCACCGGGGTGCAGGTGGCCAACGCCGATGGCATCGGGGTCATCCACACGCCGTCGGTGGTGTTGGCCACCGGCGGCCTGGGCCAGCTGTACCGGGCCACCACCAATCCCGGCGGTGCCACCGGCGATGGGGTGGCGCTGGCGTTGCAGGCCGGAGTGGCGGTCAGCGACCTGGAGTTCATCCAATTCCACCCGACGATGCTGTTCTCCGGCACCGGCTCCGGTGGCCGCCGGCCGCTGATCACCGAAGCGGTGCGCGGTGAGGGCGCCACCCTGATCGACTCCCGCGGCGCCCGAGTCACCGATGGCGTGCACCCGATGGGGGACCTGGCACCACGCGACGTGGTGGCCGGGGCCATCGACACCCGGCTGCGCGAGAGCGGCGACCCGTGCGTGTTTCTCGACGCCCGCGGCATCGACGGCTTCGAGAGCCGCTTCCCGACCGTCACCGCGTCCTGCCGGGCCGCCGGCATCGACCCGGTCACCCAACCCATCCCGGTGGTCCCCGGCGCGCACTACAGCTGCGGCGGGGTGGTCACCGACGTCACCGGGCGCACCGAACTGCCGGGCCTGTACGCCGCCGGCGAGGTGGCCCGCACCGGCATGCACGGCGCCAACCGACTGGCCTCCAACAGCCTGCTGGAAGGCTTGGTGGTGGGTGCCCGGGCAGGTGCGGCCGCCGCGAGGCACGCCGTGACGTCCGGCCGGGTGCGCGCCGCGGTTCCCGGACCCGCCGAGCACGTCGGCGTGGACCGGGACACCCTGCAGCAGGCGATGTCCCGCGACGCCTCGGTGGTGCGCGACGCAGCGGGCCTGCGGGAGCTGATCGCGCTGCTGTCCACCTCCGATGAGCCGCTCGCCGCAGACCGCCGGGGCGCCGAGGACTCCGCGCTGACACTGGTGGCTCGGGTGGTCGCCGGAACGGCACTGGCGCGCACCGAAAGCCGCGGCTGTCACCACCGCGGCGAGTATTCGGCGGCCGACCCCGATCAGGCCCGCAGCACCAGCGTCCGGCTGCTCGGCGACGCCGTCGTGGTCGAGGCACCCGCCGCGGTGGCGTCATGACCGCACTGTCGCCGGCCGAGCTCACCGAGGTCCGGCAGATCATCGCGCGCGCCCTCGACGAGGACCTGCGCTACGGCCCCGACGTCACCACCACGGCGACCGTGCCGACGGGCGTGACCGCCGAAGCGGCGATGGTCACCCGGGAAACCGGGGTGGTCGCCGGGGTGGACGTCGCCGTGGCGGTGCTCGACGAAGTTCTCGGGCCGCAGGCCTACACCGTGCTGGACCGGGTGGCCGACGGGCAGCGCCTGGAGCCGGGCGCGGTCGTGCTGCGCCTGAAGGCCGACACCCAGGGCCTGCTGACCGCCGAACGCACCATGCTCAACCTGGTCTGCCACCTGTCCGGCATCGCGACCGCGACCGCGGCCTGGGTCGACGCCGTGGCCGGTACGCCCGCGCAGATCCGCGACACCCGCAAGACCCTGCCGGGCCTGCGTGTCCTGCAGAAGTACGCGGTGCGGGTCGGCGGCGGAACCAACCATCGCATGGGCCTGGGCGACGCGGCGCTGATCAAGGACAACCACGTCGCAGCGGCCGGCTCGGTGGCCGCCGCGCTGCGGGCCGTGCGCGCCGCCGCCCCCGACGTGCCCTGCGAGGTCGAGGTGGATTCCCTCGAACAGTTCGACGAGGTACTCGCCGAGAACCCCGAGCTGGTGCTGCTGGACAACTTCCCGGTCTGGCAGACCCAGATGGCGGTGCAGCGCCGCGACGCGCGCGCACCGGGGGTGCTGTTGGAGTCCTCCGGCGGGCTCAGCCTCGACAGTGCCGCGGCCTACGCCGCGACCGGTGTCGACTACCTGGCGGTGGGTGCGCTCACCCACTCGGTGCGGGTACTCGACATCGGCCTGGACATGTAGGACGCCTCTCAGACGATATCGGTGACCAGCACCGCCACCTTGCGGTTCTGCAGCCGCACCGCCCACGGCAGTGACGCGTCGGCGGCGCCGGGCGGCACGATCCGCGGATTGGTCAGGTGAAGTTCACTGCGGAACAGCCGCACGTCGGCCTCCCCGGCGGCCACCACGTTCTTGACCCAGTCGGCCATGCCGTGGCCCAGCGCCACCGAAAGCACGTCGCCCTTGCGGTAGGTCGTCACCACCGTCTCGTAGGGCTTGCCGGACTTGCGCCCGCGATGCTTGATCACCGACGTGCCGGGAAGGAACCGGGACAACGGCTTGACCACCGGGTTCATGTATTTCGTCTGGAGCCGGTCCAGCCACGGCGGGAACACCACCGGCAGCTTGGGCTCCCCGCCGGCACTCTTGTCGACAGCCATAGGTACTCCGTTCCTCGTGAGTGTTCAGGTGATGTCTGCGACCAGTATCCCGACCCATCGGGACCCCAAACGGGTGATCCACGGCAGGCCGCTGGTGTCCCCGCCGATCGGCACGATCCGCACGTTGGTGACGTGTACGTTGCGCCGGAACAGCTGTACGTCGGCCTCGCCGGCGGCCAGCACGTTCCTGACCCAGTCGGCCTTGCCGTGGCCGAGCATCACCGCCAGCCTCGGGCCCTTGCAGAACGCGCGTACCACGGTCCGGTACGGGTTGCCGGACTTGCGGCCCCGATGCTCGATCACCGCGAATCCGGGCAGGTGGAACCGCTTGATCAGCGGTGACTCCACCTTGTGCTGCAGGTAATCCAGCCAGTCGGGGAAGATGTAGGGCACTCCGGGAACGCTCTTGGGGTGGTCGCTGGTGGCCATCCGACTCCGTCTCTCACAATCGCCGACACAAACCAGCCTAGCCCCGGCGCGATCGGGCGCGATTCCGACGGCCATGCGCCGCGATATTGACTTGAACGGTTCTGGGACAATGGTCCACGTGAAAGCGATGGCCCGCATCGACCTGCGTGGGGCGAACTTGTCCGCCGCCGCACTTCGTGCTGCCCTGCCGCGCGGCGGTGTCGACGTCGAGGCGGTGCTGCCGCGGGTGCGTCCGATCGTCGAGGCGGTCGCCGAGCGTGGCGTCCCGGCGGCGCTGGAATTCGGCGAATCCTTCGACCAGGTGCGCCCGGACGCCGTCCGGGTGCCGGCCGCGGCGCTGGACACCGCGTTGGCCGAGCTCGACCGGGCTGTGCGGGCCGCCCTGGAGGTGGCGATCAGCCGGGCTCGCGCGGTGCACGCCGACCAGCGTCGCAGCGACACCACCACCACGCTGGCGCCGGGAGCCACCGTCACCGAACGCTGGCTGCCGGTCGAGCGGGTCGGCCTCTACGTGCCGGGTGGCAACGCGGTGTATCCGTCGAGCGTGGTGATGAACGTCGTCCCGGCTCAGATCGCCGGGGTGGACTCCCTGGTGGTGGCCAGCCCGCCGCAGGCCCGGTTCGGGGGCCTGCCGCACCCGACGATCCTGGCTGCGGCCGCGCTGCTCGGTGTCGACGAGGTGTGGGCGGTCGGCGGTGCGCAGGCGGTGGCACTGCTGGCCTACGGCGGCACCGATACCGATGGCGCCGAACTCGCACCGGTCGACATGATCACCGGCCCCGGCAACATCTACGTCACCGCCGCCAAACGGCTGTGCCGGTCGCAGGTCGGCATCGACGCCGAGGCCGGCCCCACCGAGATCGCGATCCTCGCCGACCACACCGCTTCTCCGGCACACCTGGCCGCCGACCTGATCAGCCAGGCCGAACACGACGAGATGGCCGCCAGCGTGCTGGTCACCACCAGTGCCGAACTGGCCGATGCCACCGACCGCGAGCTGGCCGCGCAGCTGGCGACCACCGTGCACCGCGAGCGGGTGACCACCGCGCTTTCCGGGCCGCAGTCGGCGATCGTCCTGGTCGACGACCTGGCTGCAGGCATCCGGGTGGTCAACGCCTACGCCGCCGAACACCTGGAGATCCAGACCGCCGACGCTCCCGCCGTGGCAGCCCGGATCCGTTCGGCCGGAGCGATTTTCGTAGGTCCGTATGCGCCGGTCAGCCTCGGTGACTACTGCGCGGGCTCCAATCACGTACTGCCCACAGCGGGTAGCGCGCGCCACTCCAGTGGCCTGTCGGTGCAGACCTTCCTGCGCGGCGTCCACGTGATCGACTACACCGAGGCAGCGCTGAAGGATGTGAGCGGTCACGTGATAGCGCTGGCTCAGGCCGAGGATCTGCCCTCGCACGGCGAGGCCGTCCGGCGCAGGTTCGAGTCATGACCGGGCCCGGCGACGGTGTCAGCCTGGACGATCTGCCGCTGCGCGACGACCTTCGCGGCAAATCTCCCTACGGTGCACCGCAATTGGAGGTTCCCGTTCGGCTGAACACGAATGAGAACCCATACCCGCCGAGCCAGGCCCTGATCGACGACGTCGCCCGCTCGGTGCGTGCCGCCGCCGCCGAGTTGCACCGCTATCCGGACCGGGACGCCGTGGCGCTGCGCGCCGACCTGGCGGGGTATCTGTCCGGGGTGGCCGGTGTCGAGGTCGGGCCGCAGAACGTGTGGGCGGCCAACGGCTCCAACGAGATCCTGCAGCAGTTGTTGCAGGCGTTCGGCGGGCCGGGGCGCAGCGCGATCGGATTCGTGCCGTCGTACTCGATGCACCCGATCATCTCCGATGGCACCCAGACCCGGTGGCTGGCCGCCCACCGGGCCGGGGATTTCGGCCTGGACGTGGCTGTGGCCGTCGCCGCGATCATCGAGCACAAGCCCGACGTGGTGTTCGTGACAAGCCCGAACAACCCATCCGGGCAGAGCATTCCGCTCGATGACCTGCGCGCGGTGCTCGACGCCGCACCCGGCATCGTGATCGTGGACGAGGCCTACGGGGAGTTCTCCTCGCAGCCCACCGCGATCGGGCTGATCGCCGACTACCCGGCGAAGCTGATCGTCAGCCGCACCATGAGCAAGGCGTTCGCGTTTGCCGGTGGCCGGCTCGGCTATCTGGTCGCCGCGCCGGCGGTGATCGACGCGATGCTGCTGGTGCGGTTGCCCTATCACCTGTCGGTGCTCACCCAGGAGGCCGCCCGCGCCGCGTTACGGCACGCCGACGACACCCTGGGCAGCGTCGCGAAGCTCATCGCCGAACGGGAACGAGTCTGTGCCGCGCTGGCGGGCATGGGATTTCGGGTCATCCCCAGTGACGCCAACTTCGTGTTGTTCGGGCGGTTCACCGAGGCGCCCGCGGCGTGGCAGCGCTACCTCGACACCGGGGTCCTCATCCGCGATGTCGGCATACCCGGATACCTGCGCACCACCATCGGGCTGCCGGCGGAGAACGACGCACTACTTGCCGCCAGTGAACGACTTGTGACCACCGAACTCGCCCAATCGTTAGGAGCCTCATGACTCGCCGCGCTCGGGTGGCACGCACCACCCGTGAATCCGAGATCACGGTCGAACTCGACCTGGACGGCACCGGCGTCGTCGACATCGACACCGGGGTGCCGTTCTTCGACCACATGCTCACCGCGCTGGGCAGCCACGCCAGCTTCGACCTGACTGTGCGGGCCCGCGGGGACGTCGAGATCGAGGCGCACCACACCGTGGAGGACACCGCGATCGTGCTGGGGCAGGCTCTGGGCGAGGCGCTGGGCGACAAAAAGGGCATCCGCCGGTTCGGCGATGCTTTCATCCCGATGGACGAGACGCTGGCGCACGCCGTTGTCGACGTGTCGGGGCGGCCCTACTGTGTGCACACCGGGGAGCCGGATCACTTGGCGCACACCACCATTGCCGGATCAAAGGTGCCCTACCACACCGTGATCAACAAGCACGTGTTCGAGACGCTGGCCTTCAATGCGCGTATCGCGCTGCACGTGCGGGTGCTCTACGGGCGCGACCCGCATCACATCACCGAGGCGCAGTACAAGGCGGTTGCCCGCGCACTGCGCCAAGCGGTGGAGCCCGACCCCCGGGTGACCGGGGTGCCGTCCACCAAAGGCACTCTGTGAAGTCGGTGGTGATCCTGGACTACGGGTCCGGGAATCTGCGCTCGGCGCAACGCGCCCTGGCGCGGGTCGGCGCGGCCGTCGAGGTGACCGCCGACGCCGACGCCGCCGCGGCCGCCGACGGCCTGGTGGTGCCGGGCGTCGGGGCCTTCGCCGCCTGCATGGCCGGGCTTCGTAAGGTGCACGGCGACAAGATCATCGACGAACGGGTGCAGGCCGGGCGGCCGGTGCTGGGAGTGTGTGTCGGGATGCAGATCCTGTTCGCCCACGGCGTCGAGTTCGGGGTGGACACCGCAGGCTGCGGCCAGTGGCCGGGTGCGGTCACCCGACTGGACGCACCGGTGATCCCGCACATGGGCTGGAACGTCGTCGACGCGGCACCGGGCAGCACGCTGTTCCGCGGTTTCGACGCGGACACCAGGTTCTACTTCGTGCACTCCTACGCCGCGCAACGCTGGGAAGGACGCCCCGAGGCTTTGCTGACCCGGGCAACCCATCAGGTACCGTTCCTGGCGGCTGTCGAGGACGGACCGTTGGCCGCCACCCAGTTTCACCCGGAGAAGAGCGGGGATGCCGGGGCGACGCTGTTGAGGAACTGGGTGGAGGCACTGTGAGTACATCGGCGAACAACGCTCTGATCCTGTTGCCGGCCGTCGACGTGGTCGAGGGACGTGCGGTGCGTCTGGTGCAGGGCAAGGCCGGCAGCGAGACCGAATACGGCTCCGCGCTGGATGCCGCGCTGGGTTGGCAGAACGATGGCGCCGAGTGGATTCACCTGGTGGACCTCGATGCCGCGTTCGGCCGCGGCTCGAACCGCGAACTGCTGGCCGAGGTCGTCGGTCAACTGGACGTGAAAGTCGAACTGTCCGGCGGCATCCGCGACGACGAGTCGTTGGCGGCGGCTCTGGCTACCGGCTGTGCCCGGGTCAACCTGGGGACCGCCGCGCTGGAGAATCCGCAGTGGTGCGCCCGGGCCATCGCCGAGCACGGGGAGCAGGTGGCGGTCGGCCTGGACGTGCAGATCGTTGACGGTGCCTACCGGCTGCGCGGACGCGGCTGGGAGACCGACGGCGGTGAGCTGTGGCCGGTGCTGGAACGCCTTGACCGCGAAGGGTGTTCACGCTTCGTGGTCACCGACGTGACCAAGGACGGCACCCTCGGCGGGCCCAATCTGGAGCTGCTCGGCGAGGTCGCCGACCGCACCGCCATCCCGGTGATCGCCTCCGGCGGGGTGTCCAGCATCGACGACCTGCGTGCGATCGCCACCCTGACCGGCCGCGGCGTTGAAGGAGCCATCGTCGGAAAGGCCCTCTACGCGGGCCGGTTCACGCTGCCGCAGGCACTGACCGCGGTGCAGGGGTAAGGCCCGGCGTGGCGCTGGACACCGCGGATCTGTCAGCCCTGGTCGCCGAGGCGACCACGATCCTCGATGTCGCGGCAAAGCCTTTCGTCGCCGGACACCGCGCCGCATCGGCAGTTCGCAAGGCCGGCAACGACTTCGCCACCGAAGTGGACCTGGCGCTGGAACGTCAGATCACCGAAGCCTTGCAGTCGGCAACCGGAATCGGCGTGCACGGTGAGGAGTTCGGCGGACCGCCGATCGATTCCGACCTGGTGTGGGTGCTCGATCCGATCGACGGGACATTCAACTACGCCGCCGGTTCGCCGTTGGCGGCGATCCTGCTGGGCCTGCTGCGCGACGGCGAACCGGTCGCCGGCCTGACCTGGTTGCCGTTCCTCGGCCAGCGTTACAGCGCCGTGGTCGACGGGCCGTTGACGCGCAACGGGGTGGCCATGCCGGTGCTGGAGAACTCCGCGCTGGCCGACTCCCTGGTGGGCCTGGGCACCTTCAACGTGGAGTGGCGCGGACGTCTGCCTGGCCGCTACCGGTTGGCGGTGCTGGAAGGACTGAGCCGGGTGACGTCGCGGACCCGGATGTACGGCGCCACCGGAATCGATCTGGCTCACGTGTCCGACGGTGTCCTGGGCGGGGCGGTCAGCTTCGGCGACCACATCTGGGACCACGCCGCCGGTGTCGCGCTGGTCCGGGCGGCCGGCGGGATCGTCACCGACCTGGCGGGCCAACCGTGGACCGCACAGTCGCATGCTGCGCTGGCCGCCGCGCCGGGTGTGCACGCCGAGATCCTCGAGATCCTGGCCGCCGTCGGCGCACCGGAGGACTACTGAGATGGCGCACGGCACCGATGTGGCGGTGCGGGTCATCCCGTGCCTGGACGTCGACGGCGGGCGCGTCGTCAAGGGCGTGAACTTCGCGAACCTGCGCGATGCCGGTGATCCGGTGGAACTGGCGGCGGCCTACGACGCCGAGGGCGCCGACGAACTGACGTTCCTCGACGTCACGGCGTCGTCGTCGGGCCGGGCCACCATGCTCGAGGTGGTCGCGCGCACCGCCGATCAGGTGTTCATCCCGCTGACCGTCGGCGGTGGGGTGCGCACCGTCTCCGACGTCGACGTACTGCTGCGGGCCGGCGCCGACAAGGTGTCGGTGAACACCGCGGCGATCGCCCGGCCGGAACTGCTGGGCGAGCTGTCCCGCCACTTCGGTTCGCAGTGCATCGTGCTGTCGGTCGACGCCCGCACTGCGCCCGTTGGGCCGAACGGGCTTGCTCCCACACCGTCGGGCTGGGAGGTCACCACCCACGGCGGCCGGAAGGGCACCGGGATCGACGCGGTCGAGTGGGCGGTGCGCGGCGTCGAGCTGGGCGTCGGGGAGATCCTGCTGAACTCGATGGACGCCGACGGAACCAAGGCGGGTTTCGACCTGCCGATGTTGCGGGCGGTGCGCGCGGCGGTGAGTGTCCCGGTGATCGCCAGTGGGGGAGCCGGCGCGGCCGAACATTTCGCACCCGCAGTTGCGGCCGGCGCCGATGCGGTGCTGGCGGCCAGCGTGTTTCACTTCCGGGAGTTGACGATCGGGCAGGTCAAGGCGGCGATGGCGGCCGAAGGGATCACAGTTCGATGAGCTACCAGCTGGATTCGGCGATTGCCACGCGGCTCAAGCGAAATGCCGACGGACTGATCGCCGCGGTGGCCCAGGAGCGGGGCACCGGAGATGTACTGATGGTCGCCTGGATGGACGACGACGCACTGGCGCGCACCCTGGCGACCCGTGAGGCGACGTACTATTCACGCTCCCGAGGCGAGCAGTGGGTCAAGGGTGCGACGTCGGGACACACCCAGTATGTGCATTCGGTGCGGCTGGACTGTGACGGCGATACGGTGCTGCTCGAAGTGGATCAGGCCGGCGGCGCCTGTCATACCGGCGACCACAGCTGTTTCGACGCCGACGTGTTGTTGCCTCGCGCGGATTGAACTGTCGCCGCACGGTCGGGCGGTATGCTGGCCGACTGTGAACCCCGACGAACAGGACGACTACCCGCTGGATCACACGCCTGCGAGTTTCGAGCTGGAGCGGGTTTCGCAGCATATCGACGAGCACTACGCGACCGGTACGGTCAGTGACATCGAAGCGCACCTACCGCGCTCCGGCTCGCGGATCGTGGCGCTGACCAACCAGTTGAGCAAGTCACAGGCGAACCTGGAATCGACGTCGGCACGTTTCAACGAACTGGCGTCGGCCATCCCCGGAGACATCGTGGACCTCAGCGACCGACTGTCCGGAATCCTCAAGGGTGCCATGGCAGAAGCCGACGACATCAGGGGTGAAGCCCAGCGATTCGCCGACCAGTTGCGCACCGCCGCCGAGAACGAGGCCGCGCTGATTCTCAAGGACGCCGAGGCGCAACGCCGCGAGGCCGCCGAGCTGCGGGCCGAACTGGAGACCCAGCACAAGCAGTTGCGGGTTCATGCCGCACAACTTCGCCGGCAGGCGGTGATGAGTGCCGCCGAGATCATGAAGGAAGCCGAGAACCACGCTTCGGAGATCCTGACCGAAATGAACGAGGCCATCAACACACACGTGACCGACGCGCATCAGCGGCTCACCGAACTGATGGACGCCCGGGCAAAGATCGTGGACCAGATCCAGCGTTCGACCGTGCAAGTTAATCGCGAAACGCTCCCTCCGGCAAAAGAGTCCTGGTTCCGCGAAAATCGGCCGCACTGAGGTACTTTGCCGCGAATTTGGCCGCCCTGGGCGTAGGTTTGATACGCTGCGTCGCACGGCGACCTGAGCCGAGTCGGCCCATTTGGTCTCGCGCACAAGCCAACTCGGTCGAACGCTGGTTGTCGGGCGAGACCGAACAAGTCAGCTGCGAGGAGTAGGCCAATGGCGCTGGAAATTCCGGAATTCGAAACGCAGATGCGCGGTTTCGACCGTAATGAGGTTTCGGACTACATTTCTCGTCTGCATCACGAAATCGAGATCCTGCAGGATCAGGCGAAATCCCTCGACGCGGCGAAGGCCCAGACCCGTTTCGATCGCGAGCAGCTGACCGCCGAAGTCGGCCGGTTGCAGAACGACATCGTGCGCATGACCGCTGACGCCGACGCGGAGCGCCAGCGGCTCACCGCCGAACTGGACCAGTTGCGGAAGCAGTTCGAGCAGGTCACCGGTCCGGTGGATTCCGTCGAGGGGATGTCGGATCGCATCGCCCGGATGATGCGGATCGCCTCGGAAGAGGCCCGCCGCACCAAGGAGTTGGCCCGCCAGGACGCTGAATCGCTGACCGGCGAGCTGCGCGAGCAGTTGGAGGCGGCCCGCCATGACCGGGCGGCCGCCAGCGACGCCCTGGCCGAGTTCCAGGCCTCGACCAACACCCGTCGCGCGAAGATCCTGGAAGCCGCCACGGTCGAAGCCGAGGAGATCCTGCGGATCGCCCATGAGGAGCGCGGCCGGATCGCCCAGGAGATCGAGGACGCCGAACGCAACCGGCGCGAGGTCTACCAGAAGCTCGCCGAGGAAGACGAGCGCAACCGTCGCGCCGCCCAGGAAGCCCTCGACGAGCAGATCAAGCTTGCCTGGGAGGAGGACGAGCGCAATCGCCGCGAGGCGCAGCGCCGGTTGGACCAGCAGATGAAGTCGGCTTGGGAACAGGCCGAGGAGACCATCGCCAAGCTCGACAAGGAAGCTCGCCTGGAGGCGTCCGCGCTGATCGCGACCACCCAGCGCGAGGCGAAGACCCTCACCGAGCGCACCCAGAACGAAGTGGACATGCTGGTGCGGGAGCGCTCCGGGATTGTTACTCACCTCAACGAGATCCGGAACTGGATCGACAGCGCCGTCGGAGACAGCCGCCAGCTGATCGAGGTCGCCGACGAGCCGGAGCCGGCCGCAGAAGACACAGCCGGGGCCTGATCCTCTAGCGGGCGCGCAACAGCTCCAGGGCCTTGTCGGCATGGGTGTCCATGGAGAACTCGCTGGCGATCACCTCGAGCACGGTGCGGTCGGTGTCGATGACGAACGTCGTCCGCTTGACCGGCATCAACTTGCCGAGCAGTCCGCGTTTGACGCCGAACTGGGTGGCCACCGTGCCGTCGGTGTCACTCAGCAGCGGGTAGTCGAAGCTCTGCTGGTCGGCGAACTTGGCCTGCTTGGCCACCGCGTCGGTGCTGATTCCGACCCGCTGCGCCCCCACGGCGGCGAACTCACCGGCCAGGTCCCGGAAGTGGCAGGCCTCCTTGGTGCAGCCCGGCGTCATCGCGGCCGGATAGAAGAACAGCACCACCGGCCCGTCGGCGAGCAGTTCGGTGAGCCTGCGCGGTGTTCCGGTCTGGTCGGGCAGTGCGAAATCGGCCACGGTGTCGCCAGTTTTCATGGCCGCCAGGCTACTCCTGGGGTCACAACGGGATCTGGGAGGATGAGCCCGTGCAAACCATCCCCGCCGGAACCGTCTCCAGGGCCGACTTCCGGGTGCTGGCCGCCGAGCACCGGGTGGTTCCGGTGACCCGCAAAGTGCTGGCCGACGCCGAGACACCGCTGTCGGCCTACCGCAAGCTGGCCGACAACCGGCCCGGCACCTTCTTACTGGAGTCCGCCGAGAACGGCCGGTCGTGGTCCCGCTGGTCGTTCATCGGCGCGGGAACGTCGTCGGCACTGACCGTGCGCGACGGCCAAGCGGTGTGGCTGGGCGCGGCCCCGCAGGGCGCGCCGACCGGCGGCGACCCGCTGGCGGCCCTGCGCGAGACGCTGGCGCTGCTGGAGACGTCGGGCATCTCCGGGTTGCCGCCGTTGTCGAGCGGTCTGGTGGGCTTCTTCGCCTACGACATGGTGCGGCGGCTGGAGCGACTGCCGGAGCTGGCCCTCGACGACTTGGGGCTGCCCGACATGCTGCTGCTGCTGGCCACCGACATGGCCGCGGTCGACCACCACGAGGGCACTATCACGCTGATCGCGAACGCGGTCAACTGGAACGGCACCGACGAGCGCGTCGACGAGGCCTACGACGACGCGATCGCCCGCCTGGATGTGATGACCGCTGCACTGAGCCAGCCGCTGGGCTCCAGCGTCGCCACCTTCGAACGTCCCGAGCCGGTCTATCGGGGCCAGCGCACACCCGAGGAGTACGGGGTGATCGTCGAGCGCCTGGTGGGTGAGATCGAGGCGGGCGAGGCGTTCCAGGTGGTTCCGTCGCAGCGGTTCGAGATGGACACTCCGGCCGACCCGCTGGATGTCTACCGGATGCTGCGGGTCTCCAACCCGAGCCCCTACATGTATCTGCTTCAGGTGCCTGATGAGGTTGGGGGACTTGCGTTTTCGATCGTCGGCTCCAGCCCCGAAGCGCTGGTGACCGTGCAGGACGGCCGAGCGACCACCCATCCGATCGCCGGGACGCGGTGGCGTGGTGCCACCGAGGAAGAAGACCAGTTGCTGGCCAAGGAGTTGCTGGCCGACGACAAGGAGCGCGCCGAGCATCTGATGCTGGTCGATCTGGGGCGCAATGACCTGGGCCGGGTGTGCGTTCCGGGCACCGTGCGAGTCGCCGACTACAGCCACATCGAGCGCTACAGCCACGTCATGCATCTGGTGTCCACGGTCAGCGGTCTGCTCGCCGAGGACCGGACCGCGCTGGACGCCGTCACGGCGTGTTTTCCGGCCGGCACCCTGTCCGGGGCGCCCAAGGTACGTGCGATGGAGTTGATCGAGGAAGTCGAGAAGACCCGTCGCGGCCTCTACGGTGGCGTGGTCGGCTACCTGGACTTTGCCGGCAACGCCGATTTCGCGATCGCGATCCGCACCGCGCTGCTGCGCAACGGCACCGCCTACGTCCAGGCCGGCGGCGGCGTGGTCGCCGACTCCAACGGCCCGTACGAGTACACCGAGGCCTCCAACAAGGCCCGCGCGGTGCTGGCGGCGATCGCGGCGGCCGAAACACTGAGCACCCCCGGTGTCGATGGCTGACCCGCCGGAGCGCCGGGACGCCCAGGGGGCTGTAGCCCTGCGGGGTGCGCTGTTGCTGCTGGTGGTGGCCGCCGGTGGACTCTGGGGCGCGTCGCGGCTGCCGTGGGTGCTCATCCGATCTGCCGACGGGCTGGGCCAGCCCAGGCTGGTGACGGTCTCCGGTGCGTCGTGGTCGACGGCGCTGGTGCCGCTGGGGGTGCTGTGCCTGGCCGCTGCCGTGGCCACGGTGGCGGTGCGCGGTTGGAAGCTGCGGGTGCTGGCGGTGCTGCTGGCCGCGGTGAGCCTGGCGAGCGGGTATCTGGCGATCAGCATGTGGGTGGTCCGCGATATCGCGCTGCGGGCGCTCGACATCGCCGAGATTCCCCTCACGGCGCTGTTGGGCACCGAGCGGCGGCTCACCGGCGCGGGCCTGACCCTGGTCGCCGCGCTGTGTGTCATGGCTGCTGCGGGTCTGCTGATGCGGGCGGCGGCCCGGGACACCGGGTCTGGCGCCTCGGATGCCAAATACGCCGGGCCGGCGGCTCGGCGAGCGGCGGCACGCGAGCTCGGTGACAGCCCGAACGGCCCGCAGATGTCGGAACGATTGATGTGGGACGCCCTTGACGACGGCCATGACCCCACCGGCGATGCGCCCGACTCTGCGCCCGACTCTGGGACCGGCTCGGACCCCGAGGGCCGGTGACATCACTGGCGGTGACAGTGGTTACCCTTCGATGAAGGTTTTAGACCTACTTCGACGCAACGCGCGAGAGGAACCGGAGACATGAGTTCGGCATCCGTGCTCGACTCCATCATCGAGGGAGTCTGCGCCGACGTCGCCGCCCGCGAGGCCGTCGTCCCGCTGGCAGAGGTCAAGGCCGCGGCCAAGGCCATGCCCGCGCCGCTCGATGTGCTGGCGGCGTTGCGGGAGCCCGGCATCGCGGTGATCGCCGAGGTGAAACGTGCCAGCCCGTCCAAAGGCGAGCTTGCCGCCATCGCAGACCCCGCCGAGCTTGCCCGCTCCTACGCCGACGGCGGGGCCCGCGCGATCAGCGTGCTGACCGAGGAGCGCCGGTTCAACGGCTCGCTCGCCGACCTGGACGCGGTGCGAGCCGCGGTGTCGATTCCGGTGCTGCGCAAGGACTTCATCGTGCGGCCCTATCAGATTCACGAGGCTCGCGCGCACGGCGCGGACATGCTGTTGCTGATCGTGGCGGCCCTGGAGCAGGAAGCCCTGGTGTCGATGCTCGATCGCACCGAGTCGCTCGGGATGACCGCCCTGGTCGAGGTGCACACCGAGGACGAGGCCGACCGGGCGCTGACCGCCGGCGCGAAGGTCATCGGCGTCAACGCCAGGGACCTGACCACCCTCGACGTCGACCGGGACTGCTTCGCGCGGATCGCCCCCGGGCTGCCGACCGAAGTGGTCAAGATCGCCGAGTCCGGCGTGCGCGGCACCGCGGACCTGCTGGCCTACGCCGGTGCCGGTGCCGACGCCGTCCTGGTCGGTGAGGGACTTGTCACCAGTGGCGACCCGCGGGCGGCCGTTGCTGATTTGGTCAGTGCGGGTAAGCATCCGTCCTGCCCGAAGCCGGCCCGCTAGATGTCGGACACCGCAAAACTTCCGCGCGCCAGCGCCGGAGTGGCAGAACCGAGCCGACACGAACCGGACGCCCGTGGGCACTTCGGTGTCTTCGGCGGCCGCTATGTCCCCGAGGCACTGATGGCCGTGATCGAGGAGGTCACCGCGGCCTACGACAAGGTCCGCAACGATCCTGAATTCCTCGACACCCTCGATGACCTGCAGACGCACTACACCGGCCGGCCGTCACCGCTGTATGAGGCGCAGCGACTGTCCGCGCACGCCGGCGGGGCACGGATCTTCCTCAAACGCGAGGACCTCAACCACACCGGCTCGCACAAGATCAACAACGTGCTGGGTCAGGCGCTGCTGGCCCGGCACATGGGCAAGACCCGGGTGATCGCCGAGACCGGCGCCGGCCAGCACGGGGTCGCCACCGCCACCGCCTGCGCCCTGCTCGGCTTGGAATGCGTGATCTACATGGGTGCCGTCGACACCCGCCGCCAGGCACTCAACGTGGCCCGGATGCGCCTGCTGGGTGCGGAAGTGGTCTCCGTCGAATCGGGCTCGCAGACCCTCAAGGACGCCATCAACGAGGCGTTCCGGGACTGGGTCACCAATGCCGACCGCACGTACTACTGCTTCGGCACCGCGGCCGGGCCGCACCCGTTCCCGGCGATGGTGCGCGACTTCCAGCGCGTCGTCGGCCTGGAGACGCGCGTGCAGATCCAGCAGATGGCGGGCCGGCTGCCCGACGCCGTGGTGGCCTGCGTGGGCGGGGGATCCAACGCCATCGGGATCTTCCACGCGTTCATCGACGATCCCTCGGTCGCGCTGGTCGGCTTCGAGGCCGCCGGTGACGGCGTGGAGACCGGACGGCATGCCGCGACCTTCGCCGGGGGCACACCCGGAGCGTTCCAGGGGTCCTACTCCTACCTGCTGCAGGACGAGGACGGCCAGACCATCGAATCGCATTCGATCTCGGCCGGGTTGGACTACCCGGGGGTGGGCCCGGAGCACGCCTGGCTGCGCGAGACCGGCCGGGCTGACTACCGGCCGATCACCGACGCCGAGGCGATGGACGCGTTCCGAATCCTCTGCCGCACAGAGGGAATCATCCCGGCAATCGAATCGGCGCATGCGGTGGCCGGTGCGCTGAAACTGGCCGCCGAGTTGGGGCCGGGCAAGGTGATCGTGGTCAACGTCTCCGGCCGTGGGGACAAGGACGTGGAGACGGCGGCCACCTGGTTCGGCCTGTTCGACAGCGAGGGCAAGCAGGCATGAGCGGACACGACGCCGACCGGTTGGCCCCGATGTTCGCCGCCTGCCGGGCGCAGGGCCGCGCCGCATTGATCGGCTACCTGCCGACCGGATACCCCGACGTGCCGGGCTCTATCGCGGCCATGACAGCGTTGGTCGAATCCGGTTGCGACCTCATCGAAGTCGGTGTCCCATACTCCGATCCCGGAATGGACGGCCCGACGGTCGCGAGGGCCGCCGAGGCCGCCCTGCAGGGCGGGGTCCGGGTGCGCGACACCTTGACCGTGGTCGAGGCGATCAGCAGGGCCGGCGGCCGCGCGGTGGTGATGACCTATTGGAATCCGGTGCTGCGCTACGGGGTCGATGCTTTCGCGCGTGATCTGGCGTCGGCCGGCGGCCTCGGGCTGATCACGCCCGACCTGATCGTCGACGAGGCCGATGACTGGCTGGTGGCGTCCAAGGAGCACGGGCTGGACCGGACCTTCCTGGTGGCACCGTCGTCGACTCCGCAACGTCTGGCCGAGACCGCGCATGCCTCAAGTGGATTCGTCTACGCCGCCTCGACCATGGGTGTCACCGGTGCCCGCGATACGGTCTCGAGTGCCGCACCGGAACTGGTCGGCCGGGTCCGCGAGATATCCGACATCCCCATCGGGGTGGGGCTCGGTGTGCGATCCGGTGCGCAGGCGGCCGAGATCGCCGCCTACGCCGACGGGGTCATCGTCGGCTCGGCGCTGGTGAGCGCCCTTACTGACGGGCTTCCCGCACTGCGATCCTTGGCGGAGGAACTGGCTTCCGGTGTGCGCCGGGGGGATTCACAGAAATGACGTTGAACTGGCTCACCTATTTTCCCAGTCCGGCGCGCGGCGTCTGGCATCTCGGCCCGATCCCCATCCGGGCCTACGCGCTGTGCATCATCGTCGGCATCGTCGTCGCCCTGCTGATCGGTGACCGTCGTTGGCGAGCCCGTGGCGGTGAACCGGGCGTCATCTACGACATCGCGCTGTGGGCGGTGCCGTTCGGCTTGATCGGCGGACGGCTCTACCACCTGATGACGGACTGGCGGACCTACTTCGGGGAGGGCGGCGCCGGCTGGCAGGCCACCCCGCGGATCTGGGACGGCGGCCTGGGGATCTGGGGCGCGGTGGCGCTCGGCGGCGTCGGAGCGTGGATCGCCTGCCGGCGGCGGGGGATTCCGTTGCCCGCCTTCGGCGACGCCGTGGCGCCGGGAATCATCTTGGCCCAGGCGATCGGGCGTATCGGCAACTACTTCAACCAGGAACTCTACGGCCGCGAGACCACCCTGCCCTGGGGCCTGGAGATCTTCTGGCGCGAAGATGCGGCCGGTATCCGCGATCCACATCTGCTCGACGGGGTATCGACGGGCGAGCTGTACAAGATCGTCCAGCCGACGTTCTTGTACGAATTGCTCTGGAATCTTGTGGTTTTCGCTGTGTTGATCTACGCCGACCGGCGGTTCCGGATGGGACACGGCCGGCTGTTCGCGCTGTACGTCGCCGGCTACTGCATCGGACGCTTCGGGATCGAGCTGCTGCGCGACGACGCCGCCACCCACATCGCCGGGATCCGGGTCAACTCCTTCACCTCGACATTCGTGTTCATCGGCGCGGTGGTCTACATCCTGCTGGCCACCAAGGGACGCGAAGATCCTGAGGCGTTGCGCCGGGCGTGGCAGCCCGACGACTCCGAGCCCGCTGCGGTGAAGGCCGAACCGGACGCGGTTGATGCGGATGCGGATGCGGCCGAGCCGGAGGATCTCACGGTTGATGCCGATTCGGCCGAGCAGGACGAGCCGGAGCCGGTGGCGGTCGTCGCCAATGGCGTCGGTTCGGTTGTCCGGGTGCCGGACCGGTTTTCGGGTGCGAGCGTGTCTTCGGTTGAGGCCGAAGACGAGGAAGAAGCCGTCGAAGAAGCCGTCGAAGATGCCGACGCGGAAGACGACGTGGAAGACGACGTGGACGCCGATGAAGTCGTCGGCGAAGTTGTTGACGACGAAGTCACTGAAACTGAAGAGGAAGTCGCCGACGACGACGTCACCGACGAGGAAGTGGTCGAAGACGCCGTCGCCGAGGAGGACGCCGTCGCTGAAGGCGATGTTGTCGAAGACGAAGTTGCGGACGAGGACGCAGACGCTGAAGCCGACGCTGAAGATGCCAACGCTGAAGATGCCGACGCTGAAGAAGGTGTCGCCGAGGAAGAGTCCGCTGAAGAGGTTGCGGAAGTCCAGGACGACGAATCCGCCGATGAGGTCGAACCCGAGGACGACGACGAGTCTGGGGATGAACCGGACGAGGTCGACGAACCCGAGGCGGCGGACCAGTCCGACGAGGAGCTCGAAGACGAGGACGAAGCCGACGACGAGCCCGAAGAAGAAGACGAGGACGGGTCCGAGAAGGATTCGTGACCTGCGGCATTAGCGTCGCCGGCCGCTGTTGCGTGTTTTCTGGCATGCTGCAGACATGACCGATCCGTCGTGGCCGTCCGCGCCCGGCTATTCGGGCCAACCCGATCCCTGGGCCCCCTTCGGTCGTCATCCGGTGACCGGCCAGCCCTACTCGGACAGGTCGAAAGTCGTTGCGGCACTACTTCAATTGCTCGGACTGTTCGGATTCCTCGGCTTCGGGCGGATCTACCTGGGGCAGACCGTCCTGGGCATCGCGCAGTTGCTGGGTTGTTTGGTGTTCACCGCCATCACCTTCGGGTTCGGCGGCGGCGTTCCGATCATCTGGGGCATCGTCGACGCGATCCTGATACTCACCGGCAGGGTGCACGACCGCCAGGGCCGGGTACTGCGTTGAACTCCGGCGTCCGTGCTTAACCGGGTTTTCGGCTGCCGTCAACCATTCCTCGGCGAGCCCACCCGGGCTGCCCGACTATGCTTGCGACGTGACTAGACGCGGCAAGATCGTCTGTACTCTTGGCCCGGCGACCCACTCCGCGGAGATGGTCAGGGCATTGGTCGACGCGGGTATGGACGTGGCCCGGTTGAACTTCAGCCACGGTGACCATGACGATCACAAGTCCTCCTACCAGTGGGTTCGTGCAGCCTCGGATGTCACCGGCCGGGCGGTCGGCGTACTCGCCGACCTGCAGGGCCCCAAGATCCGGCTCGGCCGTTTCGCCGACGGTTCGGCGAATTGGGCCAACGGCGAGACGGTCCGCATCACCGTCGCCGACTGCGTGGGCACCCACGACCGGGTGTCCACCACCTACAAACAGCTGGCGGCCGACGCAGAACCCGGTGACCGGGTTCTGGTCGACGACGGCAAGGTCGGCCTGGTGGTGGAGCGGATCGACGGCGACGACGTGGTGTGCACCGTCACCGAAGGCGGCCCGGTCAGCAACAACAAGGGCATCTCGCTGCCCGGCATGAACGTGTCCGCACCGGCCCTGTCGGACAAGGACATCGACGACCTCGAGTTCGCACTGGAGCTCGGTGTCGACATGGTGGCGTTGTCGTTCGTGCGCTCGCCCTCGGACGTGGATCTGGTCCACGAGGTGATGGACCGGGTCGGCCGGCGGGTGCCGGTGATCGCCAAGCTGGAGAAGCCCGAGGCGATCGAGAACCTCGAGGCGGTGGTGCTGGCGTTCGACGCGGTGATGGTTGCCCGTGGCGACCTCGGTGTCGAGCTGGCACTCGAAGAGGTTCCGCTGGTGCAGAAGCGCGCCATCCAGGTGGCGCGGGAGAACGCCCGGCCGGTGATCGTGGCGACCCAGATGCTGGAGTCGATGATCGAGAACTTTCGGCCCACCCGGGCGGAGGCCTCCGATGTGGCCAACGCGGTGCTCGACGGGGCGGACGCGGTCATGCTCTCCGGAGAGACCGCGGTGGGCAAGCACGCCCTGGAGGCGGTGCGGACCATGAGCCGGATCATCTGCGCGGTCGAGCAGAACTCCACCGCCGCACCGCCGTTGACGCACACACCGCGCACCAAACGCGGCGTGATCTCATTCGCCGCACGCGAGATCGGCGAACGCCTCGACGCCAAGGCCTTGGTGGCCTTCACCCAGTCGGGCGACACCGTGCGCCGGCTGGCCCGGCTGCACACCCCGTTGCCGTTGCTGGCGTTCACGGCGTTGCCCGAGGTACGCAGCCAGCTTGCGATGACTTGGGGCACTGAGACATTCATCGTCCCGCAGGAGGTGTCGACCGACGGCATGATCCGTCAGGTCGACCAGGCTCTGCTGGAGTTGGGCCGCTATCAGCGCGGTGATCTGGTGGTGATCGTCGCCGGCGCCCCGCCGGGCACCGTGGGATCGACCAACCTGATCCACGTGCACCGGATCGGGGAGGACGACGTCTAGTGCCGGCCGAATCGAACAGTGATCTCGAGGAGCTACTGACAGTACTGGACCTGACCCCCACCGCCGATGACGTGTTCATCGGTGCGCATCCCAGCAAGACCCCGTTGCGCACCTTCGGCGGCCAGTTGATGGCGCAATCCTTTGTCGCCGCGACGCGTACCCTCACCTACGACCTGCCGCCGAGCGCGTTGTCGGTTCAGTTCATCAACGGCGGTGACCCGGCTCGCGACATCGAGTTCCGGGTGCACCGGTTACGCGATGAACGCCGATTCGCCAACCGGCGGGTCGATGCGATGCAGGGCGACACGCTGATCTCAACCGCCTTGGTGGCCTACCTGTCCGGGGGAGCGGGGATCGAGCACAGTACGGCGGCACCGGAGGTCGCCGAACCCGAGACGTTGCCCACGCTTCAGGAGCTGTTGCGCGGCTACGAGGACGTCGTGCCGGGCTTCGTGAAAGCACCGCACCCGATCGAATGGCGCTACACCAACGACCCGGCCTGGGTGATGCGCGGCAAGGGCGAACGGCTCGGCCACAACCGGGTCTGGGTCAAGGCCGACGGTGCGGTTCCCGACGACCCGGTCCTGCACACCGCGCTGATGGTGTACTCGTCGGACACCACGGTGCTCGACTCGATCATCACGCGCCACGGGCTGTCCTGGGGCCACGACCGGATCTTCGCGGCGAGCGCCAACCATTCGGTGTGGTTCCACCAGCCGGTGCGGTTCGACGACTGGATGCTCTACGCGACGTCATCACCGGTGGCCGCGGACTCGCGCGGCCTGGGCACCGGTCACTTCTTCGACCGATCCGGGCAGCTGGTCGCCACGGTCACCCAGGAGGGCGTGCTGAAGTACTTTCCCAGCTCCAAACGGTAGGGCTGATGCGGCGGTCCCAGCTTCGGCTCTCCTTCGTCGAGCCTCGCTGAACCGCCGGGCGTCAGGCCGGAATCAGCGGACCGTGCGACTCCTGGAACCGCGGAGCCTCGGCGCTGCCGAACTTGTTCTCGAAGTGCTCGCGGAACCGTTCGGTGCACTGCTGTTGCCCCGCGGGATCCGAGCCCGCCTTCGACATGCAGTCGATGTAGTCACCACCGCCCGCTGTCCGGAAGATACCTACGTAGACGAAGATACAAGCGATTCCGGCGATCACCGCCAGCAGACCCAACACCACGCCTGCGATCGCGACACCACCGTTGTCTGCCTCACCACGTTTGGCCCGACCGTGGCCGATGATCCCGAGCACCACCGCCACGGCACCCAGCACGACACCGCCGACCACCGACAATGCGGTGACGATCCCGGCGATCGCAACGATCAGCGCCGCCATACCCATGCCGTTCCTGGGCGCGTTGCTCAGCCCGGGCGGCTGCCCGTATCCGGGGTATTGCCCGGGTGCCGGGGGGTAGGGGTACGGGTAGGTCGGTGGGGGGTAGCCGCCGCCGGCCGGAGGCCAGGACGGTTGAGACTCGGGCATTACGCGGACTCCACATCAGAGCATCAGAGGAGGTTTCGTTCGGGTCAAATTCAGGGTACCCGCGTTGGCGACGCCGTGGGCTAATCGATCATCCGCCGGAGGCCTTGTGCGAGGCACTGCGGATGCTGAACGCGGTGACGATCTCGACGACCCCGATCACAATCAGCCAGCTCGCGACCACAATCGCCAGCACCACCAGCGAGGCCAGCGGGGAGGCCAGCGTCACCAACCCGGCCAGCAGGCTGATCACCCCGGAGAAGATCTGCCAGCCGCGTCCCGGCAACTCGGGGTCGCTGATGGCGGCCACAGTGGTCGCCACGCCCCGGAAGATGAACCCGACCGCGATCCAGATCGCCAGCAGCAGCACCGCGATGGATTCCTCGTCGGAGTTGAAATGCCGGAAGCACAGCACGGCCAGAATCACCGACGCGGTGCCACTGAGGAACAGCAACACCCGTCCACCGGCGGACATGATCGGCAGGCTGAACGCGAAGATGGTCTGCGCGACCCCGGTGATCAGCAGGTACACGCCGAACAGGACCGCGGCGGCAAGGATGGTGCGGCCCGGCCAGACCAGGATCAGCACACCCAGAACAAGGGCCATGACACCGGAGACCAGGGTCGACTTCCACAAGTGCGGCAGCAGCCGCGAAGCTGTCGTATCCATGGCGGCAGTCTTGCACAGATAGGGTGTGCCGGCGGTGGTAACAGCGACCCCGCTATGCCCCCCGCAGCCCGGCTGCGTGCGGCGCGTAGACCTCGGCGAGGAACTGCTCGACGGCCACGGCGGTGTGTGCCGCCCGGGGGGAGCCGAAGATGTCGAAGGCGTGCTGCGCTTCCGGCAACTCCGCGTACACGACGGGGCTGGTACTGGTGTCCCGAAGCCGGGCGGAGAACGCGCGAGCCTGCTCGACGGGCACCAGCGAGTCGTTACTGCCGTGCAGGATGAAGAACGGTGGCGCGTCCGGGCGCACGTAGGCCATCGGTGATGCGGCGCGGTAGGTGTCCGGGAACTGCCGGCGGCTCTGCTTGAAAACATAGGTGCTCAACGACGGGGTGAGCAACGGATGCAGGTCGACCTCACCGGTGAAGTCGTAGATGCCGTAAAACGGGACCGCGGCCCGCACACTGGTGTCGGCATCGACGAAACCTGGCTGAAAGCGGGGGTCGCCTGCGGTCAGCGCGGCCAGTGCGCACAGGTGGCCGCCGGCCGAGCCGCCGGTGACGGCGACCCAGTCCGGGTCGCCGCCGTAGTCGGCGATGTGGGCTTTGGTCCAGGCCAGGGCGCGCTTGACGTCGATGATGTGATCCGGCCAGGTCGAGCGAGGGCTGAGCCGGTAGTTGATGGACACGCACACCCAGCCGCGTTCCACCAGGTGGGTCATCAGCGGATGCGCTTGTCCGCGTTTGCTTCCCACCATCCAGGCGCCGCCGGGGATCTGTACGAGGACCGGGGCGCGCCCGTTTCGCGGCAGGTCGCGGTGCCGCCACACGTCGAGGGTGTTGCGGGCGCCGAACTCGCCGTAGGCGATGTCGGCGTCGGCCGCGTAGTCACGGTAGATCCGCATCATGCGCACCGCGCCCGACGGCGCGATCGCCGCGACACCGCTCGGGGGAGCCCAGAGCCCCTCGCTGCCGGTCCGCCGATCCGGGCCCAGTTCGGCGTCCAGTGCTGCGGTCAGCGGCTGGTTCGCATTGCGTCCCAAGCGGTCCAGTCCGAGCAGCCCGATCCAGGAAACTGCCGACACCAGCCAGCTGATTGCCCGTGCCCGTCGCGGCAGCCGACGTGACACCGCAGCCAGAAGCGCGGACTGCGCGGCGATCAGGTGCAACGGGAGCTCGGTGGCGAACACCCCGAACGCGAACGCGTACAGCGACGGGTACCCGCGCTTGCTCAGTGGACGGTAGCCGTTGATCGTGTTGGCGAGTCCGGTCAGCGATCCGAGCACTGCCAAAAGGCGCGTCATTGAAATCCTCATCGTGGGGGACAACCTGTTTCGGGACCATACGGCACCGCCGCGCAGGTAGGTCAGGGTGACTGGGTCACCGACAGTGCGACCAGACCCCGATCACGCGAGGCCCGCGCCCGTGCACCGGTGAGAAACCACGTATGCATGACTCCCTTGCCTTTGACGTCGACGTCGCCGCGTTCCTCGAAGACGAAGTCCGCCCGCAGCCGTTCGTAGACCTCCTGCGGCACCTGAATCCGGTTCTGCACGCCGGTGGACTCCATCCGGGACGCCAGGTTCACCGCGTCACCCCAGACGTCGTAGAAGAACCGCAGATTGCCGACCACCCCGGCCACCACCGGCCCGGTCGCCAGGCCGATCCGCAGCGACACCGGCTGGCCCAGGGGATCGCGCAGCGCGGCGACGACGTGGACGATCTCCAGCGCCAGGCGGGCCAGCGCCTGCAGGTGATCGGGACTCGGGTCGGGGACTCCGCTGACCACCATGTAGGAGTCACCGCTGGTCTTGATCTTCTCCAGCCCGTGCTTGTCGACGAGACGGTCCAGGCCGGTATAGAGCTCGTTGAGGAACCCGACCAGCTCGGCGGGGTCGCTCTGGCTGGCGCGTCGGGTGAAGTCGGCGATGTCGGCGAACAGCACCGAGGCGTCCGGATAGCTGTCGGCGATCACGTCGACGGAGGGATTCTTCAGCCGATCGGCGACGGTGGCGGGCAGGATGTTGGCCAGCAACGCCTCGGAGCGCTCGTATTCGGCCTCCATCGCCCGCTCGGCATGGGAGGTCTCGCGCAGCGTGTACCAGACCGTGGCCACCAGCATGAAGCAGGTCGAGGCCACCACCAGAACAAATGCCGTGTTGTGCATCCAGGCCGGTTGGTGCAGCTTGTCGCCGGGAACGGTGAACTCCAGGATGATCGCCAGCACGGCGCCCACCGCGGCGACGACGCCGGCCAGCGCGATCCTGTCCACCCCCAGGATCAGCACACTGATCGCGGCCGAGGCCAGCAGGTAGAACTCGATGCCCGAATCGGTTCCCACCACCCAGCAGATGGTGAACGTGGTCAGGTAGGCGATGGCGACGAACGCCAGCGGCGCGAGCAGTTCGCCGTAGCGGTACAGCTTGGGCGTCAGGGCCAGAGCGGTGGCGGCCACCAGGTTCAGCACGCCGATCCACCAATAGATCGGGTTGGCCCAGATCTCGAAGATGCCGAAGCAGGCGCTGATGAATGCGGCCAGCCCCGCGCAGACCTTGAGTATCCGCATCCGCCGCGGCAAGCGCGTCGCGTAATGCCGGGTGCGTGCGGGCACGCAGTGCGACTTCAGATAGGGGGCCTGGCCCTCAAGAGGCACCAGGTGGAACCGCTTGGTCGTCACCTGCCCAGCTTAGCCCGGTGAGCTGGGCAGACGGCGTTTTCGCATCCTGGTTACGGTCGATCACCATGGTGATTCGTTCTGTTGCGCTCTTCGTGCTGGCTGCCGTCGCCGAGATGGGGTGATCGCCCTGGGCGCGCTGATCTGCCTGGTCGGGGTGGGGGTGATCATGTACTCGCCGTGCTGAGCCGCGGTGTGTGCGTGGTGCCCTCGGTGAGATTCGAACTCACACTGTACGGGTTTTGAATCCGTTTCCTCTGCCAGTTGGGATACGAGGGCCCGGCGCTGGCGCGCGGTCTCCCACCATAGACGATGCCCTTGGGTGTTGCCGCCGCCGGCAGCCGGGACAGAATGGGGTGATGACTGCGTCGAACAACGCTCCCGAGTCTGACCCCGTGCCACGTCCGGCGCGCCGGGTCGTCATCGCCGAGGACGAGTCCCTGATCCGGATGGACCTCGCCGAGATGCTGCGGGATGAGGGCTACGACGTGGTGGGCGAGGCCGCCGACGGTCAGGAAGCGGTCGAGCTCGCCGAACAGTTGCGCCCCGACCTGGTCATCATCGACGTGAAGATGCCGCGGCGCGACGGCATCGACGCGGCATCCGAGATCGCCGCCAAACGCATCGCGCCGGTGGTCATGCTCACCGCCTTCAGTCAGCGCGACCTGGTCGAGCGGGCCCGCGACGCCGGCGCGATGGCGTATCTGGTCAAACCGTTCTCGGCCGGGGACCTGGTACCGGCCATCGAGTTGGCGCTGAGCCGCTCGGAAGAGATCACCGCGCTGGAACACGAAGTCAGCACCCTGTCCGAACAGCTCGAAACCCGCAAGCTGGTCGAACGCGCCAAGGGCCTGCTGCAGGCCAAGCAGGGCCTTACCGAGCCCGAGGCGTTCAAATGGATCCAGCGCGCGGCGATGGACCAGCGGACCACCATGCGACGGGTTGCCGAGGTGGTGCTGGAGTCGCTGACAGACACCGAGCAGCCGTCGGCCTGACCACCAGGCGCGTCTGCCCACCGTTGCCGCCGGTGACCCAGTAGGCTCAGTTGCGTGCAGCGCAGAATCATGGGCATCGAGACCGAGTTCGGTGTCACCTGCACCTTTCACGGGCATCGACGGCTTTCCCCCGACGAAGTGGCGCGCTACCTGTTCCGCCGGGTGGTGTCATGGGGCCGCAGTTCGAATGTGTTCCTGCGCAACGGGGCTCGGCTCTATCTCGATGTAGGCAGCCATCCCGAGTACGCCACCGCCGAGTGCGACAACCTGATTCAGCTGGTCACCCATGATCGGGCCGGCGAGCGGGTGCTCGAAGACCTGTTGATCGACGCCGAACAGCGCCTGGCCGACGAGGGCATCGGCGGCGACATCTACCTGTTCAAGAACAACACCGACTCCGCCGGAAACTCCTACGGCTGTCACGAGAACTACCTGATCGTGCGAGCCGGCGAGTTCTCCCGGATCTCCGATGTGCTGCTGCCGTTTCTGGTGACGCGTCAGCTGATCTGCGGCGCCGGCAAGGTGCTGCAGACCCCCAAGGCCGCCACGTTCTGCCTGTCGCAGCGCGCCGAGCACATCTGGGAGGGCGTCTCAAGCGCGACCACGCGTTCGCGTCCGATCATCAACACCCGCGACGAACCCCACGCCGATGCCGAGAAGTACCGGCGACTGCACGTCATCGTCGGCGACTCCAACATGTCCGAGACCACCACCTTGCTCAAGGTGGGCAGCGCCTCGCTGGTGCTGGAGATGATCGAAGCGGGGGTGTCGTTCCGCGACTTCTCGCTGGACAACCCGATCCGGGCGATCCGCGAGGTCAGCCACGACGTCACCGGTCGGCGACCCGTTCGGCTGGCCGGCGGGCGCCAGGCCAGCGCCCTGGACATCCAGCGGGAGTACTACGGGCGGGCCGTCGATTACGTGCGTACGCGCGCGGCCAGCAGTTCGCAGCTGGACCAGGTGATCGACTTGTGGGGACGTCAACTCGACGCCGTCGAATCCCAGGACTTCGCGAAGGTCGATACCGAGATCGACTGGGTGATCAAGCGAAAGCTGTTCCAGCGCTACCAGGATCGCTACAGCATGGAGCTGTCGGACCCGAAGATCGCCCAACTCGACCTGGCCTATCACGACATCAAGCGCGGCCGCGGAGTGTTCGATCTGTTGCAGCGCAAGGGACTGGCCGCCCGGATCACCACCGACGAAGAGGTGGACGCCGCCGTCGACACCCCGCCGCAGACCACCCGGGCCAAACTGCGCGGTGAATTCATCAGTGCCGCACAGGCAGCCGGCCGCGACTTCACCGTCGATTGGGTGCACCTCAAGCTCAACGACCAGGCCCAGCGCACCGTGCTGTGCAAAGACCCGTTCCGCTCGGTCGACGAGCGGGTCAAACGGCTCATCGCCAGCATGTAGCACCTACGCTGTCACCCATGGCAACCGCCAAGGTCGAACGACTTCTGAACCTCGTCATCGCGTTGCTGGCGACCCGCAGCTACCTGAGCGCGGAGAGGATCCGCAGCACCGTGGTCGGTTACGGCGACAGCCCCAGCGACGAGGCCTTCTCCCGGATGTTCGAGCGCGACAAGAACGAGCTGCGCGATCTGGGCATTCCGCTGGAGACCGGTAAGGCCTCCGGATTCGAGACCATCGACGGATACCGCATCAACCCCAAGGCCTATGCACTGCCGGCAATCGAGCTCAACGGTGATGAGGCAGCTGCCGTGGCGGTTGCGGTCCAGCTGTGGCAGTCCCCGGAGCTGCGGGCCAATGCTCAGGGCGCGGTGGCCAAATTGCATGCCGCCGGTGTCGAGGTTGACCCGGTCCGGGCCGAGGTGCTCGTCGCGTCGCCGGCTGCGCTTCCCGGAATCCACCAGGCCGAGCCGGCCCTGGACGCCCTGACGGCTGCGGTCCAAGCGCGGCAGGCTGTGCAGTTCGAGCACCGCCCGTCGCCGGTGGACGCCTATATCACCCGCACTGTCGAGCCGTGGGGTGTGGTCACCCAAGGCGGCCGTTGGTACCTGGTGGGCCATGACCGCGACCGCAACGGCGTTCGGATGTTCCGGATGTCGCGGATCGCGCCCGAGGTCCGCCAGATCGGGCCCGCCGACAGCGCGACCCGCCCACCGGTCGAGGAACTGCGCCGGATCGTCGCCGACGCCGTGGGTGAGGCCCCCAGCGGTGTGCAGGCCCGGATCTGGGTCGCCGACGGCCGTGCCGTCGCGCTACGCCGGGCGGGCAGGGTGGTGCACCGCGAAGCCCGTGCCGGTCGCGACGGCGACGTCATCGAGGTCGATCTGGGCACCCATGACCGACTCGCCCGGGAGATCGCCGGCTATGGCGCCGACGCCGTCGTCCTTGGGCCGTCGGCGCTGCGTGACGACGTGGTGGCCAGGCTCAGCGCCCGTGTCCGGGAGGCTTCGGCGTGAGCCAGTTGTCGACGCGGCTGGCGCGGCTGCTGAACATGGTGCCGTACTTTCTGGCCCGCCCCGGGATCAGCAAAGAAAAGGCCGCCGCCGAACTGGGCGTGAGCATCGCGCAACTGCAGTCGGACCTGGAACTGCTGGCAGTGTCCGGGTTGCCGGGTTACGGGCCTGGAGACCTGATCGATCTGACGTTCTATGACGACCGGATCTACTGCTATGAATCGGCGGGGGTCGATCGGCCGCTGCGGCTGACCTCACCGGAGGCCACCGCCGTGCTGATGGCCTTGCGGGCACTGGTCGACATGCCGGGCATCGTCGATCGGCGGGCCGCCCGCAGCGCGATCGCCAAGATCGAGAATGCCGCCGGGGCTGCGCAGGCGGAGCCCGAGGCTACGACCGGAGACAACGCCACGGCCGACACCGTCCGCGATGCCGTGCAGCAGCACCGCGCACTGGCCATCGATTACTACGCCGCCTCCCGCGACACGTCCTCACACCGGACCGTCGACCCGATCCGAGTGGTGCTGATCGCCAACCACAGCTACCTGGAGGCGTGGTGCCGCGAGTCCGCCGGCGTTCGGCTGTTCCGATTCGACCGGATCGACGGCGCGCAGCTGCTCGATGAGCCGTCGGCGCCGCCGGGGCCGGCGCGGCAGACCGAAACCGACACCGCGCTGTTCGACGCCGACCCGTCGATGCCGATCGCCACCGTGCGGGTGGCGCGGTCGGCGTCGTGGATGTTCGAGTACTACCCGATGCGGCTGCTGCGCGAGTTGCCCGACGGCTGGTCCGAGGCGGCCATGACCTACGCCTCCGACGAGTGGCTCACCCGGTTGCTGCTGGGAATGGGCGACGACGTGCAGATCGTGGCGCCCGCGTCGCTGGCCACCCGGGTGCGCGACGCCGCGGTGGCTGCGCTGGCGGCCTACCAGTCCTGAGCTGCGGTAGCATCGACTCCGACGTCTGGAGGTATCCGAAGTGGGCAGTCTCAGTCCGTGGCACTGGTTCATCCTGTTGGTCGTGATGGTTGTGCTGTTCGGCGCCAAGCGGCTGCCCGACGCGGCGAGGTCGCTCGGCAAGTCGCTGCGGATCTTCAAATCCGAGGTTCGCGAGCTGCAGAACGACATCAATCCGGATTCATCGGCCACCTCAGTGCAGTCCGAACGCGTCGAGCCGCCGGCTGACCCGCGGTCGGCCTAGGCCGTCGTCCCCGCAGCGCCCGAGCGCCTTGTGATGGTGCGTGCCACCAGCATTTTCAAGCGGCTTGACCCACGCCAACGGCGCAGCCGCAGCAATCCCGACGGGACGATGTCGCTCGTCGACCACATCAGGGAGTTGCGTACCCGGCTGCTGATCTCGCTGGCAGCGATCGCGCTGACCACCGCGTTCGGCTTCAGTTGGTATTCGCACGGGTTCTTGGGCATGGAAAGCCTCGGTGAGTGGCTGCGACACCCCTACTGCGCGCTGCCCGACTCCGCGCGGGCCCAGATCGCCGCGGACGGCCATTGCCGGCTGCTGGCCACCGGGCCGTTCGACCAGTTCATGCTCCGCCTCAAGGTGGGACTGATGGCCGGGGTGGTGCTGGCCTGCCCGGTCTGGTTCTACCAGCTGTGGGCCTTCATCACCCCGGGGCTCTACCGCAAGGAGCGGCGCTTTGCGGTGGTGTTCGTCGTCTCGGCGGCGGCGCTGTTCATCACCGGCGCGGTGCTGGCCTACGTGGTGCTGTCCAAGGCGCTCGGATTCCTGTTGACCGTCGGCAGCGATGTGCAGGTCACCGCCCTGTCCGGCGACCGCTATTTCGGCTTCCTGATCAACCTGCTGCTGGTGTTCGGGATCAGCTTCGAGTTCCCGCTGCTGATCGTGATGCTCAACCAGGTCGGCGTGCTCAGCTACGCCCGGCTGGCCGCCTGGCGGCGCGGGCTGATCTTCGCGGTGTTCGCGTTCGCCGCCGTCGCCACGCCCGGCTCGGATCCGTTCTCGATGACCGCGCTGGGGCTGGCGCTGACCCTGCTGCTGGAGTTCGCGATCCAGGTCGCCCGGCTGCACGACAAGCGCAAGGCCAAGCGGGAGGCGGCCGAGGGACTCGGTGATGACGAGGCCTCCACCATCGACGCGCCCACACCCGTCGCGGCGCCGCATGACTGATTTCTCTTTCTCCCCGCGAGCGTGCACAAACGTCCGGCAAATCCCTGGTGAGGGCGAACATTTTTGCACGGTTGCGGCAGGGGCGGGCGCGACGTGACCGAGCTGAGCCGGTTCACCGCGGAGTTGGCGTTCGGCCTCGACGACTTCCAGCGCCGGGCCTGTGAAGCGCTCGAGGAGGGCCGGGGCGTGCTGGTATGCGCCCCGACCGGCGCGGGCAAGACGGTCATTGGCGAGTTCGCGGTGCACCTGGCCCTGGCGGCCGGCTCAAAGTGCTTCTACACCACCCCGATCAAGGCGCTGAGCAATCAGAAGTACACCGACCTGGTGGCCCGCTACGGCAAGGACAAGGTGGGGTTGCTGACCGGTGACCTGTCGGTCAACTCGAACGCGCCGGTGGTGGTGATGACCACCGAGGTGCTGCGCAACATGCTGTACGCGGATTCGCCTGCACTGCGGGGCCTTTCGCATGTCGTAATGGACGAGGTGCATTTCCTGGCCGACCGGATGCGCGGCGCGGTCTGGGAGGAGGTCATCCTGCACCTGTCCGCAGAGGTTCGGCTGGTCAGCCTGTCGGCGACGGTCAGCAACGCCGAGGAGTTCGGCGGCTGGATCCAGACCGTGCGCGGCGACACCGCCGTGGTGGTCGACGAGCATCGGCCGGTGCCGTTGTGGCAGCACATGATGGTCGGCAAGCGGTTGTTCGACCTGTTCCAGGTGCGGCCCGACGCCGAGCGGCCGGACACCGGCGGCGGGGCCCGGGTGGATCCGCAACTGCTGCGCCACATCGCCCATCGCCGCGAAGCCGACCGGCTCACCGAGTGGCACAATCCCCGCCGCGGGCCGGGGCGCACTGGCGGCCGCCGGACGGGTGGGCCGAGTTATCGGCCGCCGATGCGACCTGACGTGGTGGCGGCGCTGGAGTCGGCCGGGCTGCTGCCGGTGATCACCTTCGTCTTCTCGCGGGCCGGCTGCGATGCGGCCGTCAAGCAGTGCCTGCGCTCACCGCTGCGGCTGACCACCGAATCCGAGCGGGCCCGGATCGCCGAGGTGATCGACCACCGCTGCGGCGACCTCGCCGACGCCGATCTGGACGTGCTGGGCTACTACGAATGGCGCGAGGGCCTGCTGCGCGGCCTGGCCGGCCACCACGCGGGTTTGCTACCGGTATTCCGCCACACCGTTGAAGAGCTGTTCACCGCGGGCCTGGTCAAAGCGGTGTTCGCCACTGAGACACTGGCTTTGGGCATCAACATGCCGGCCCGCACAGTGGTGCTCGAGCGGCTGGTCAAATTCAACGGCGAGCAGCATGCCGCGCTGACGCCGGGGGAGTACACCCAGCTGACCGGCCGGGCCGGCCGCCGCGGTATCGACGTCGAGGGCCATGCGGTGGTGCTGTGGCATCCGGGGGAGAGCACCGCCGACCCGGACCAGGTCGCCGGGCTTGCCTCCACCCGAACATTCCCGCTGCGAAGCTCATTCGCGCCGTCCTACAACATGACGATCAACCTGGTGCATCGGATGGGCCCGCAGCAGGCCCACCGACTGCTGGAGCAGTCCTTCGCGCAGTTTCAGGCCGACCGATCCGTCGTCGGCCTGGTGCGCAGCGCCGAACGCGGCGAGCGGACCCTCGACGAGATCGCAGCCGGGGTCGGGGGACGCGAATCCGCCGTGCTGGACTACGCCCGCCTGCGCGCCCAGATCTCCGAACGTGAACGCGCCCAGGCACGGGCGTCGCGGCTGCAACGGCGCCAAGCAGCCGGTGCGGCCCTGGCCGCGCTGCGCCGCGGCGACATCATCAACCTCACCCACGGCCGTCGCGGCGGTCTGGCCGTGGTGCTGCAGGCGGATCGGGATTCCGATGAACCACGCCCGCTGGTGCTGACCGAGCATCGTTGGGCGGGGCGGATCTCGACGGCGGACTACGCCGGCGCCACCGCGCCGATCGGCACCATGAATCTGCCCAAACGCGTCGAACACCGCCAGCCGCGGGTCCGCCGCGACCTGGCCTCAGCGCTGCGCTCGGCCGCAGCCGAGCTCGTGGTGCCCGACGGGCGTGGCCGCCGCGGCGGCGTCCGGGACACCCCGGTGGATCCGGAGCTGGAGGCGCTGCGACAGCGGATGCGGGAGCACCCGGTGCACGCCACGCCGGATCGCGAGGACAAGGTCCGAGTCGCCGAGCGTTACCTGCGGGTGGAGGCGGACAACGCTCAACTGCGCAGGAAGGTCCAGGCGGCCACCAACTCGTTGGCACGCACCTTCGACCGGATCGTCGGGCTGCTCGTCGAACGCGGCTTCATCGCCGCGGGCACCGCCGGCGAGGGGCAGGCCGACCCGACCGTGACCGAAGACGGTCGGATGCTCGCCCGGATCTACAGCGAGAGTGATCTGTTGGTCGCCGAATGCCTGCGCACCGGCGCCTGGGACAGCCTGGGTCCCGCCGAGTTGGCCGCCGTGGTCTCTGCGGTGCTGTTCGAAACACGCGGCGGCCAGGATTCGGGCGGTGGGCAGCCGACCCTGCAGGCGCCGACCGAGGCGATCCGGCGCGCGCTGCAGCAGACCGGCAAACTGTCCGCGCAGCTGCGGGCCGACGAGCGCCGTCACGGCATCACCACCAGCCGGGAACCCGACGACGGATTCGTGGCCGCGGTGTACCGCTGGGCCCGATCGGGTGATCTGGCCGGCGCATTGGCGGCATCGGATTCCGCGGGCGGTGGTTCACCGCTGTCGGCGGGTGACTTCGTGCGGTGGTGCCGCCAGGTGCTTGATCTGCTCGATCAGCTGCGCAATGCCGCGCCTTTGCCGGAGCTGCGCGCTACGGCAAAACAGGCGATCGACACGGTTTTACGCGGAGTCGTGGCCGTTGACGCCGGGTAGGCTGATCCGGGCGCTACGGTGAATCAGCACCCGCTACGCGAGAGGACTTGAGGAACAACGATGAGCGGACCGCAGGGATACGACCCGACGCAGCCCTGGCAGCCTCAGCAGCCCGGACAGCCCGAGGAGCAGCCGGGCACCGGAGCGAATCCCGCGTCCGGCGCCGAACAGCAGTGGCAGCCGGCCTACACCCCGTCGCAGTACCCCCAGCAGGGCTCGCAGTACCCCGCGACCGGTCAGTACCCCGGCTACCCGCAGACCGAGCAGTACGGCCAGCCCGGTCAGTACGGCCAGCCCGGTCAGTACGGTCAACCCGGCCAGTACGGCCAGCCGGGGCAATACGGTCAACCGGGCCAGTACGGCCAGCCCGGCCAGTACGGCCAGCCCGGGCAATACGGACAGCCCGGGCAATACGGACAGCCCGGCCAGTACGGCCAGTACCCCCAGCAGCCCGGACAATTCGGGCCGCCCGACGCCGGCCGTAAGCGCAGCACCGCACTGGCGGGCAGTGTGCTCGCCGGCTGCGTGGGAGTCGGCGTGCTGGTGCTGCTGGTCCTGGGGTTCTGGAAGCCCGGTTTCTTCGTGACCACCAAGCTTGACGTCGACAAGGCGCAGGAGGGCGTGCAGCAGATCCTGGCCGATCAGACCAACGGCTACGGTGCCAAGAACGTCAAGGACGTCCGGTGCAACAACGGTCAGAGCCCGGTGGTCAAGCAGGGCGACACGTTCAACTGCGAGGTCAGCATCGACGGGACCAAGCGGCAGGTCACCGTTACCTTCCAGGACAACTCGGGCACCTACGAGGTCGGCCGCCCCAAGTAAGGCTCAGTCCGGCAGCGCGTCGAGCGCCCGCTGGACCCGCGCTATCGAGGACTCCATGCCGTATCGCTGCGCCAGCTCGACGACCCGGGCGGTGTCGGCGGCGGTGCGAGGCAGCACATCCGACGATGTGGAGAAGGTGACCGGGGCGTCGGTGGCCACACGCACCACCGGGCCCGCGGCTGCGATGTAATCCTGCGCCGCCGCCAGCTTGGCCCGAACCCCTTTGTTCATAGTCGATTTCGGATCTGCAGCGGCCTCCAGCACCGCAGCCAGCGATCCGTACTGGGTCAACAGCCCGGCCGCGGTCTTCTCGCCGATACCGGGCACCCCGGGCAGGCCGTCGGAGGGATCGCCGCGCAGCAATGCCATCTCGGCGTAGGCGGCGCCCGCCCGCCCGACCGGCAGTCCGTACCGCTGCGCCACCTCTTGCGGGCCCAGCAGCGTCGCTTTCGCCAGCCCACGTCCCAGGTAGAGCACGCCGACCGCGACGGGCTGGTCGGTGACCACCTGCAGCAGGTCGCGGTCACCGCTGACCACCACCACCGGATCGCGGCGTTCGGCCGCGGCTAGCGTGCCCAGCACGTCGTCGGCCTCGTAGTCGGGTGCGCCCGCGGTGGCGATGCCGAACGCGTCGAGCAGCTCGGCGATCATGTCGACCTGGGGGCTCAGCTCGTCGGGCACCTCTTCGACCGCCCCGTCACCCGCTGGTCCGGTTGGTTCGTCCTCGGCCACCCGGTGGGCCTTATAGGACGGGACAAGCTCCACCCGCCACTGCGGCCTCCAGTCCAGATCCAGACAGACCGCCAGCCGGCCGGGGCGTTGCCGGGTGATCAGCGTGGCCACCGAGTCGAAGAACCCCCGCACCGCGTTCACCGGTCGGCCGTCGGGGGCGGTGATCGACGACGGCACGCCGAAGTAAGACCGGAACCACATACTGGCGCCGTCGAGCAGCAATACAGGAGCAGGCATGCACGCCAGCCTATGGCCGGCGGTCAGCGAGGCTCGACGGAGGAGAGGTGAAGCTGGACCGCCGTTCAGGCACGGCCGGATAGCCTGACGAGGTGTTGCGTCCTGCAAGTTGGACTGGACTAGCGGGTGGAAGTCCCGTCTCGGTAAG
>NZ_JAYJJS010000030.1:0-56953 GCF_020181635.2 Mycobacterium zoologicum
CGACGGTCGTGGCCGCCGCTTCACCCTGCCCTTGACAAACTTCCCTACATATCAGTCGCGGGTCAGGTATTCCAGCACCACGCGGGTGAAGGCGTCCTTGGCCTCGATCATGGTCCAGTGCCCGCAGTTGGGAAACACGTGCACCTCGGCATTGGGAATGGTCCGCATCGGGATCAGCGCCATGTCCAGCGGGCTGACCCGGTCGTCGCGGCCCCAGGTGACCAGCGCCGGCGTCTTGAGCCGGTGCATCATCGCCCACGGCAGCGGCCCCTTGGACGCCTGCATCATCTTCACCATGTTGGTGAAGGCTTCCTTGCCGTACATCCGCCGGGCACTGGCCAGCGTCTCGGGATCGGTGGCCAGCGCCCACCGCTCCTCGATGAGCTCTTCGGTGATCACCGACGGGTCGTAGACCATCGAGTGCAGCCAGCGCACCAGCGCCTCACGGCTGGGGTTGTCGACGAAGTCCTGCAGCAGCCGGATGCCCTCGGCCGGGCCGGGGCTGAGCAGGTTGGTGCCGATGCCGCCGATGGTCACGAGCCGGTTCACCCGGTCGGGGTTGCCGATCGCGTAGCCGATTCCGACGCCGCCGCCCATCGAGTTGCCGACGACGTTGAACCGGTCCAGGCCCAGCGCGTCGGCGAAGGCCGGCACCGCGGCGAACGCCGTCATCATCGGGTGCCCGCCGAAGTCGTCGCTGACGCCGAAGCCGGGGAACTCCAGCACCAGGCACCGGAAGTGCTCGGCGAAGGCCGGCAGCACACCGCGGTAATTACGCCACCCGGTCACGCCCGGCCCGGAGCCGTGCAGCAGCAGCAGCGTCGGCCCGTCACCGGCCTCGTGGTAGCGCAGCACGCCCTGATCGGTGGTGACCTCACGCAGGGTCGCGTCGTGGCTCAGCTCGGACGTCATATCTCTCCTACTCGGCACAGTGACTTAGCTAGACACGCTAACGCCAGCCGAAGCGTGCCGCACGCCTGGGTTCCGCCATCGCAGCGCCTTCGTCATCGAGCGGGTCGACGATCACCGCCGTACCGCCCCAACCCCTGTTGTCCGGGCCCGCCACCTCCTAGCCTGATCGACGAGGACCGTCCATGGCAGAAGGGCCACCAGTGTGAACGCGCCGGCATCATCGATCGAGACAACCGTTCCCTCGAACCTCGACGTCGTGGTCATCGGGGCCGGTTTCGCCGGGCTCTACGCATTGCATCGGCTCCGCGGCAACGGCCTGCGGGTGCAGGTTTTCGAGTCGGCCGGCGACGTGGGCGGCACCTGGTACTGGAACCGCTACCCCGGTGCACGCTGTGACGTGGAAAGCGTGGACTACTCCTACTCGTTCGACGACGAACTGCAGCAGGACTGGACCTGGACCGAGAATTACGCCACCCAGCCGGAGATCCTTTCCTACCTCCGCCATGTCGCCGAACGGTTCGATCTGCGCCGCGACATCAAGTTCAACACTCGGGTGACCGACATCGTCTTCGATGAGACGACCACCCGGTGGCAGGTGACCACCGCCTCCGGCGACGCCGTCACCGCGCGGTTCGTCGTCCTGGGCGTCGGTCCGCTGTCCAACGCGAACATCCCGGCCATCGAGGGCCTGGCGTCGTTCGCCGGGCCGGTCTACCACACCAGCAAGTGGCCGCATGAGGTCGTCGACTTCACCGAGCAGCGGGTCGGTGTGATCGGAACCGGATCGTCTGGCATTCAAGCGATTCCGTGCATCGCTCAACAAGCCGCACAGCTGCACGTGTTCCAGCGCTCGCCGAACTACAGTGTGCCGGCCGGCAATGTCCCGCTCGATGACAAGACCGTCCGGGAACACAAGGCGACCTATGCCGAACGACGCAGGCTGTCGATGCTCAGCGGCGGCGGTTCCCCGCATCGGCCGCACCCCAAGTCGGCGCTGGAGGTCTCCGACGAGGAACGGCGGGCGGCTTACGAGAAGCGTTGGCAGCTGGGCGGCGTGCTGTTCGCCAAGACATTCTCGGACCAGTCGGTGACCGTGGAGGCCAACAACACGGCCCGGGAGTTCTGGGAGGACAAGATCCGCGCCGTGGTCGACGACCCGGACATCGCCGACCTGCTGATCCCCAAGGATCACCCGATCGGCACCAAACGGATCTGCACCGACGACCACTATTTCCAGACGTTCAACCGGCCCAACGTGGACCTGGTCAACCTGCGCGCCACACCCATCGAGCGGATCGACGCCGGCGGCATACACACCTCCGACGACTACTACGAGTTGGACGCATTGGTGCTGGCCACCGGGTTCGACGCGATGACCGGATCGGTGGACAAGCTCAACATCGTCGGCCGCGGCGGGCAGACGCTCAACGCAGCCTGGGCCGAGGGCCCGGTCACCTATCTCGGCCTGGGTGTTCCCGGCTTCCCGAACCTGTTCAACATCGCCGGGGCGGGCAGCCCCTCGGTGCTGGCGAACATGGTGCTGCATGCCGAGCTGCATGTGGACTGGATCGCCGCGGCCATCGCGCATCTGGACACCCACGGCACCGTCGGCATCGAAGCGTGCGCCGACGCGGCGGCGGACTGGGTCAAGGAGTGCTCCGACCGGGCCACCGGCACCCTTATGCTGCAGGCGAATTCGTGGTACTTGGGCGCGAACATTCCCGGTAAACCGCGGGTGTTCATGCCGTTCATCGGCGGATTCGGCGTCTACGGCCAGATCATCGCCGACGTCGCGGCCGCCGGCTACAAGGGATTCGACCTCATCGAGGCGTAATGGACATCAGCACCCTCACCGCGTTGATCGATCGCGTGTCGCCCGTGATCATAGAACCGGCCTAGGTCTTACTGAACGACCTCATCCGCAGGAGGTAGCCCAGCACACGTCGCGCCGGCACCGCACGCGGCCAGTCGTCGGCGCGGAAGTAGGCGTCGGTGCCGCCGTCCACGAAGATCACGCTGCCGCACAGGAACTCGGCGGCGTCGGACAGCATGAACAGCATCCAGTCAGCCAGTTGCCCGGGGTCACCGAAACCCCTGACCGGGACCGGAAAACTGCGGACCGCCTTCTCCTGTCCCGGGGTGGCGAGCTGGCGCTCCAGCAACGGCGTCATGATCGCCCCGGGAGCCAGGGCGTTGAGCCGGATACCCGCCCCCGCCCACTCCGGCGTGACGGCCTGGCGGCGCACCCAGCGTGACACCGCGATCTTGGATGCCGCATACGCGATCGACGGCGCACCCGGCCCGAACGCGCGCAGCCATCGCACCGCTTTCGCCGCGTTGCCGGCAAGCAGTGCCCGCACTGCGGCCCCTGGTACCGCCGGCACCGTGGTGGTCGAATTACTGGACACGACAACGACTTTGGCACTGCCGGTGGCCGCCAGCGCCGGACGCAACGCCTCCAACAGGTCGACCACCCCGAAGTAATTAACCTGCAGGATCAGCTGGGTCGCCCGCGGGGTCGGCCCGATACCGGCGGCCAGCACCGCCCCGTCCAGCCGGCCCCCACACGCCTCCAGCACCTGTTCGGCGGCAGCCGCCCGGCCCTCCGTCGTCGACAGGTCCGCGACCACCTCGGCCTCACGCAGGTCGACCCCGATCACGGTATGGCCGGCCGCCCGCAGCTTGTCGGCGGCCTGCTTACCCATGCCGGATGCCGCCCCGGTCACCGCATACACACCCACGGCTAGCCCCCGACCACGCCCCGAAGCCCGTCGGCCCCGAACGCCGGCTCCAGCATCGAGGTGAAGTCCGGGCCGCGGCGCAGCATCTGGCCGCCGTCGACGTTGATGATCTGGCCGTTGATGTAGGAGGCCGCGTCACTGAGCAGGAACAGCGCCAGGTTGGCGACGTCTTCGGCCTCACCGGGCCGCGGCAGCGGCGTGCAGCTGCGGTAGTCCTCACTGAGCTCGGGCGAGTCCAGGATCGGGGCGACCAGCTCGGTGCGGATCAGGCCGGGACGGATGCTGTTGACCCGCACCCAGGAGGCACCGAGTTCGTCGGCGGCCAGCTGGATCAGGTTGTCCAGTGCCGCCTTGGTCGGGCCGTAGGCGCCGAACCAGCGGTGGGTGTTGCCGGCCGCGATCGAGGAGATCCCGACGAACGAACCGCCACCACCGCGCACCAGCGCACGCCCGGCGTGTTTGATCAGGTACATCGTGCCGTTGACGTTGAGGTCGACGGTTTGCCGCCACAACTCCGAGTCGATCTGGGTGATCGGTCCGATGGTCAGCGAACCGCCGGCGGCGTGCACCACCCCGTGCAGCCGGCCGTGCTCGGCGACCGCCGCCTCGACGGAGGCGATCACGCTGTCCTCGTCGGTGACGTCGGCCGCGAAGTAGCGGGCGCCGATCTCGGCGGCCACCTCCGCCAGTCGTTCGGCACCCCGCCCGAGGATCAGGACGTCGGCTCCCGCGGCCGCCAACGCGGCGGCCACGGCCTTACCGATGCCGCTGCCACCACCGGTGACCAGGTAAGTGCGGTCTTGAAAGGAAAGCTGCACGCCGAACCCCTTACGTCAAAACTGGAACACGTTCTACCTATAGAACCATGCTCGCAGCCCCGCCGGTCAGGGTTGGTCGCGACGGGCCAAATCGGTCGCCTTGGCGGTACGCCAGTCCGGTACGTCCGGTGGCAACGCGATGGGGAACTTGTTGTCGTTGTGCGCCGCCCAGTGCGCATGGCCCAGCTGGTGGATGTGGAATCCGTGCCGCAGCGCCTCGGAGAAACCCATCGCGTCGGCGGCGGCGTTCACCGAGTCCTTGATGAGCAGCGCGCCCATGGTCGGCACTGCTGCGATACGGCGGGCGAACTCAAGCGTCTTGTCGACCAGTTCGTCGGCGGCGAAGACCTTGGACACCATGCCGAGCCGGTAGGCCTCGTCGGCGTCGAGCGAGTCTCCGGTCAGCAGCAGCTCCTTGGCCTTGCGCGGCCCGAACTCCCAGGGATGCGCGTAGTACTCGACTCCCGGCATACCCAGGCGCACCCCGACCACGTCGGAGAACCGGGCGTTGTCGGCGGCCACGATCAGATCGCATGCCCAGATCAGCATCAGCCCGGCCGAGATCGCGTTGCCCTGAACCTGCGCGATGGTGATCTTGCGCAGGTCCCGCCAGCGGCAGGTGTTGGCGAAGTAGTGGTGCCATTCCTGCAGGTAGGTCTTCTCCACCACCGGCTCGCGGGTACCGCCGTTGACGCCGAAGCTCGGGTGCTGGCCCGGGCCGGGCCGGCGCTCGGCCAACGCCTCCTCGGACCCCAGGTCGTGGCCGGCGGAGAAGTTCTTACCGCGGGCGCCCAGGATCACCACCCGCACCGTGTCGTCGGCTTCGGCGCGGCGCAGCGCCTCGTCGAGCTGCACCAGCAGCGTGCGGTTCTGCGCGTTGTGGCTCTCCGGGCGGTTCAACCAGATCCGGGCGATGCGCCCGTCGTCGAGCGTCTCGTAGTCGACCAGGTCGTGTGCGGTCATGCTGGACAGGCTACGGCGCGCTGGGCACTTCGCTAGAGTCTCCCTATGGCTGCTAAAACCGAACACGCCGATATCGAGGACGTGGCACCGCTGGCCGACAACACCGCCAACCAGGCACGGCGCGTCGTTGCCGCCTACGCCGAGGACGCCGACGAGTGTCGGGTGTTCCTGTCCATGCTGGGGATCGGACCGGCCACCCCCGACAAGCCCGGCGCGTAAATGGCTGCGTCGGGTGTCCCGGGCGAGCCCGGGGACTCCGACTTCGTCGTGGTGGCCAACCGGCTGCCCATCGACATCGAGAAGCTGCCCGACGGCACAACCACCTGGAAGCGCAGCCCCGGCGGCCTGGTGACCGCTCTGGAGCCGCTGCTGCGCAAGCGGCGGGGCGCCTGGGTGGGCTGGCCGGGCAGCCCGGACTGCCCCGACGGGCCGATCGACGACGAAGATCTGCGGCTGCATCCGGTCGCGCTGAGCGCCACCGACATCGCCGAATACTACGAGGGCTTCTCCAACGCGACGCTGTGGCCGCTGTACCACGACGTGATCGTCAAACCGCTCTATCACCGGCAGTGGTGGGACCGCTACGTCGACGTCAATCAGCGGTTCGCCGAGGCCGCCTCGCGGGCCGCCGCGCCGGGTGCCACGGTGTGGGTTCAGGACTACCAGTTGCAGCTGGTGCCCAAGATGCTGCGCGCGCTGCGCCCCGACGTCACCATCGGTTTCTTCCTGCACATCCCGTTCCCGCCGGTGGAGCTGTTCATGCAACTGCCGTGGCGCGCGGAGATCGTCGACGGCCTGCTCGGCGCCGACCTGGTCGGCTTCCACCTGCCCGGCGGCGCCCAGAACTTCCTGATCCTGGCCCGCAGACTGGCCGGTGCCGACACCTCGCGGGGCTTGGTCGGGGTTCGCAGCCGGTTCGGCGAGGTGCGGCTGGACGACCGCACCGTGCGCGTCGGCGCATTCCCGATCTCGATCGACTCCGGCGAACTCGACCGTAAGGCGCGTGAGCGCTCGATCCGGCGGCGCGCCAAGGAGATCCGGGCCGAGCTGGGGCATCCCCGCAAGGTCCTGCTCGGGGTGGACCGGCTGGACTACACCAAGGGCATCGACGTGCGGCTCAAGGCATTCAACGAGCTGCTCGACGAGGGCCGGGCCAAACGCGACGACACAGTGCTGGTGCAGTTGGCGACACCGAGCCGAGAGCGGGTGGAGAGCTACCAGCTCCTGCGCGAGGACATCGAACGCCAGGTCGGCCACATCAACGGCGAGTACAGCGAGGTCGGCCACCCGGTGGTGCACTACCTGCACCGGCCGGTCCCCCGCGATGAGTTGATCGCGTTCTTCGTGGCCAGCGACGTCATGCTGGTCACCCCGCTGCGCGACGGGATGAACCTGGTCGCCAAGGAGTACGTGGCCTGTCGAAGTGACCTGGGCGGAGCCCTGGTGTTGAGCGAATTCACCGGCGCCGCGGCGGAATTGAGCCAGGCCTACCTGGTGAACCCACACGATCTGGAGGGCGTCAAGGACGTCATCGAGGCGGCTGTCAACCAGACACCTGAAGAGGGACGCCGCCGGATGCGGTCGCTGCGCCGGCAGGTGCTGGCCCACGACGTGGACCGTTGGGCCCGCGCCTTCCTCGACGCGCTCGCCGGGGCCCCGAAATAGCTCAGCTACACAGGTGGATCGGGTTGTCCTGGCAGGTCAGCGGGTAGCGGACCACCGGGTTGGGCAGCGGCGAGACGTACGTCAGCGTGAACGGGTGCTTGTCCAGCCCGGGCTGCCTGCCGCAGACGGCGGCGTTCGAGTGGGTGTAGGTGCCGTTGAGCGACGTGTCGAACTGATACAGCTCTTCGCTGGCGGCGGTACTGCCGTCGGAGCATCGGGTGCCGGCCAGCAGCGGGGTGTGGTAGGTCCAGCGACCGTTGGCCAGCCGGTAGGAACCGGCCTGTCCGGGTGGGCCGTCGCTCTCCACCTGCAGTCGGCAGCCGACTGCCAGGTGCAACGGCACCCGGCCGTCGCCCACCGTCGGGACGCACAGCGGGTAGATCTTCCAATTCGCGGTGATGCCGTTTCCGTTGTAGGTGTATACGCCCTCCAACGTGCCCTCGGGCAGCGCGTCGTCATCGTCGGCGCCGGCCTCGACTGCCAGCCCGACACTCGCGGCCATCGCGAGGGCGAAGGCCGCCAGACCGCGAACGAGTTCCCTCATGGCGCACATCCTCTCAGCTAGATCGGCGCGATATTGCTGATCAGCCATTGGCGGTCGATCTTGCGGAAGTCGACCCGCAGGCGGCTGCCCTCGTAGAACTTCTCCTTGGACTTGCCCGTCACGGTGCGATTCACGAAGACCAGCACCGAACCGGTGGTCCGCTTGGCGTCCAGGGCACCGACACCGACGACGTCGACCTGGTTCACCAGCTGCTTCTCCCGGGCCTGCGGAATGATGTCGTTGACGGCGCGGGCTTCGAATTCACGGCGGTAGTCCGGAGTGAACATCGGGTAGGTCTCGGTGAGGCTGCGTTCCACCGTCGTGTACTCGTAGCCGAGTACTTTGGGGATCTCATCGGCCGTCAGCTTCGCCAGCTCGACGCGGGTCAACTGTTCGCCATGCGACTCGACCCGGCTCCAGTACAGCGAGCCCGCCATGGCGCCCAGACCCACGAACACGCCGAGGATCACCACCAGGGCGGCCGGCACCGACCAGCGGCGGTTCATCGGCTGCCGTCCGGCCACTTGAGGTCGTAGGCGGTCATGTTGCCGGCGTCGTCCTCGTGCACGACGATCCGCAGTGCGTACGGCTGCGAGGGCTTGTTGACGCCGTCGGCATCGGTGGCGGTGGCCCGCATCGCCACCAACACCGTGGCGTTGCCGGGCACCTCATCGACGTTCTCCAGGGCCGCGGCGTTCACGACGGCCTCCGAGCTGTGTTTGGTCTCCCGCAGCAGCGCCTTGAGGTTCTCGGCGTTGGCGGCCATGGTGTCGCGCAGCGGGCCGCTGGTGCCCGCGACGAACCGGTTCACCTGGTCGTTGATGGTGTCCGGGGTGTAGGTGTACATGTTCAGAACCGTCTGCACGGCGGTGTCGACGAACCGCTGGTCTCGACTGTCCGACGCGACGGCGTGCCGGTGCTGGACCAGCAGCAGCGCAACCAGCGCGCCCAGCACGATACTCGCTGCCAGACCGGTGCCACCCGCCACCCGCGCAACCTGCCGCGCATTGGGCAGACGCCGCGGCGGTGGACCGAGCGGGCGGAGCTCCCGCGCGGCGGCCCGACTGGGCACGCTCACCCGCACGGCGGTCATCTCTGCGGCATCACCGGCCGGGCCGACATCCCGCGATGCGCGGCGACGAACCTTGGCATCCTCCGGACCGGTCACGTCTGCCTCGGCTCGAGCATCAGGTCAGCCCAGTTCTCGGCGGGCAGCCACTTGTCACCGCCGGAGACGAACACTCCGGTTCCGCCCGCCGGGTCGACGAACTTTCCGGTGCGCTGGTCGTAGCTGCTGTAGGCCACCCCATTGGCCTGAGCCTCGGCCGGCAGTGGCCCGGGGGCCGGTCCCGGCGCCGGGTCCCGGTTGTAGGGGGGCAGACCGCCGTTGCCGCCGGGGCTGGTCGGCATGTTCTGGTCCGGCGGAGCGTAGAACGGCCACGGCGCCGGCTTCTCCGGTCCGAGCGCGTTCGGCGGGTACGGCAGCGGGTAGGGCGGGTTGGGCGCCGGACCCGGGCCCGCTGGCACACCCGGTGGCAGCGCGACCACCGGCGGGCCGGGGTCGTAGTCGGAGTTCGGCGGGATGTAGGGGAACTTGTTCATCGGCCGCAACATCCGCGGGTCGGTGATCGGAGTGTCGTACGGCACGGGCGGGCCGCGCCATGCGTTCGACCCGATCGGGATGAAGCCCTTCGGGTCCCTGCACAGCTGGATGGTCGGGGCACGCTTGCCCGGGTACTCCATACACGGATAGTTGCGGGCACCGCGGACCGCGGTCGCATCATTCTGTGCCGCTTTGCAGTACAGGTCCTTCGGCAGTTCGCGCACGGTCTCGTCGGCGGATGAGCGCATCTCGGTGAACGGCAGGAAGCCGACCGTGCACGGCGGCGGGTCGTGCATGTCGATCTTGAAGTCCAGCTTGACGCCCTCTTCCATCGGCACACCACCGGCAACGGTGAGCAGTGCGGCCATCAGCGCGGGGAACACCACCAGCGCATGCTCGATGGAGTTGCGGTAGATCACTCCGACCCGGCCGAAGTTGGCCATGCTGGCCGCCAGGGTCGGGAACGATGCGCGGATTCCGCTGAAAGTGGTGTTGGCCTCATCGGTGACGCCGGGCAGGGTCTGCAGCACCTCACGTAGCTGCGGGTCGGCGTTGCGCACCTCGGTGGTGACCGCCGCCAGGGATTTGGTCAGCTTCCTGATGTCGTCGCCGCTGCGGATCTGGGCGTCCAGGAACGGCTGGACTTGATCGATCAGGCCCGCGGTCGCTTCGAAGTTGGCATTGGCCTCGTCGATCAGTTGCCGCGACGACGCGATCATGCGGGCCAGTTCGGGCCCCGAACCGTTGAACCCGTCGAACGCGCTGCGCAACAGGTCGCGAAGGCGGCTATTGGCGACGCTGTTGACCAGCGACTGGGCCTGGTCGAGCAGTCCGGCGATGTCCTGGCCGATGGCGGTGCGGTCCTGGCCGATGCGCGCACCGTTGTGCAGCACCCCGGCGGCGGCGACCTCCTTCGGTGGGACCAGGTCGATGTACTGCTCACCGATCGCGGACATGCTCTTGACGGTGGCGGTGACGTTCCCCGGAACCTTGGTGCCGCTGTTGAGCCGCATCTCGGCGTCAACCCCGTGGTCGGTGAGCTGTACGTTGTCGACCCGACCCACCGTGACGCCGCGGTAGGTGACGTTGGCGCTCTTGTAGATTCCGCCGCCGCCGATGAAGTCGGCCGTCACCTTGTAGGTGCCGATACCCAGCCGGCTCGGGGCGTGCAGGTACAGGATCGCGATCGCGCCCACGGCGATCACGGTGACCACCGCGAAGATCCCGAGTTGAATACGAACCAGACGAGTCAGCATTGATCAGTCCCCATAGTTCGCGGCCGTGCCGGGCGGGATCTTGAACGGGTCGGCGGCCTGCCCGGACAGGTTGGCCATCTGTCCGATCAGGAAGTCGGGCGGGTTGAGGACGTCGTGCATGTGGGGCATGTTCGGGTCGAAGCCACCGGTGGTGAACACCGACTCGCCGAACCGGCGCAGCGTCAGGTCGAACGTGACGTAGACGTTGAGGAAGTCACCGCGCACCGCGTTGCGCAGGTACATCGACGGGAACGGGAACGTCGGGATGAACGGGAACGCCGTCACCAGCTCATTGGCGTTGTCAGCGAAGGCTTTGACGATCGGATACAGGTCCTTGATGTCGGCGGCGAAGTCCTCTTTGGTCTCGGTCATGATCCGCGACCCGACCGTCGCCAGCCGGCCCAGGGCACCGAACGCGTCCACGATGCTGGACCGGTTGTCGTTGAGCACCGCCAATGCGGCCGGCATGGTGTCCAGCGCGCGCGCCAGGCTGGGTGCGCTGCGGGCCAGCGTCGCCCCGACCCGGTTCAGGCCCTCGGCGGCGGCGATGATGTCGTGGGCCTGGCGGTCCAGCGAAGCGGTGAGTTCAGCCAGCCGGGGCACCAGTCCGGCAAGCGTGCCGGCCCGGCCGGCGACCGCTGCATACGCCTCCTCGGTGATGTCCTGCAATGCACCGAGATTGCCCTGATTGACCACGACACCCAACGATGACAGGACCTCCTCGGTGCTGGGGTAGCGGCCGGTCCGGCTGAGCGGGATCTGGTCACCCGAGGCGAGTCTGCCGACCGGGGCTTCGTCGTGCGGTTCGGAGAGCTCGATGTGCTGGGATCCCAGCAGTGAGGTCTGAGCGACATTCGCGATGGCGTTCGCCGGAAGCGCCACGTTTCCGTCCAGCGACAGCTTGACCGCCGCGTAGAAGCTGCCGTCGGGCTGCTGCACGGCCTGAATACCCGAGACGCTGCCCACGGTCACGTCGTTGACCATCACCGGCGAGTTCTGCGGCAGTGTGGTCACATCCGGCAGTTGCACCGTGACGCTGTAGGAGCCCCGGCCGTGGCCCGCGGTGCCCGGCATGTTCAGCGAGTTGAGCCCGCCGAACTGGCACCCGGACAGCACCAGCGCCCCGGCGCCCAGTGCCGCACCTCGTCGGCCGGCCCGCCGAACCACGCCGGCAACAGACTTCACGCTCATCCGCCCTCCCGCGGTGCGCCCGCCCCCGGTTGCTGCGGGCCGGTCGGTCCTGGTGCCGCGCCCATCTGCCCCGGATCGGGCGGTAGGAACAGTTTGGCGACGTCGTCGGTGCTCGGGGGGGTCACGCCCGGCGCCGGCATCCATTTCAGATACGGCACCGGAGTCTCGGCCTTGGCCTCGGTCGCCGGGGTGTCGTAGATGATCTGCCCCTTGTAGGCGGTGATCGAGTTGATCGGGTGGAACAGGAACGGCAGGAAGTTCATCGACCAGCGCCGCATGACCGGGCCCATCCGCTCCTTGCAGATCTCCGCTCGTTTGAAGTTGTCCGGCACCGAACCCACATCGAAGACGCCGCCGCAGATGAACTGCACCGGGTTGGCGAAGTCGGGCAGCGACAGCAGGCCGCTCAACGTGCCCTGCGCGGGGTTGTAGATGTTGTAGAAGTTGGTCAGGCCGTGCGGGGTGATGTGCAGGACCTGCTCGAACTTCTCACTGTTGTCACTGAGGACCTTGGTGAAGTCCGCCAACTTGTTGACCTGGGCGATCAACGCGTCGTTGTTGTCGTGCAGGAAACCGCGGACGTCGCGCAGCGCCTGATTCAGCGTGCCCAGCGTGACATCCAGGTCGGCGGAGCTCTCGGCCAGCACCGCCGAGACCGCCGCGACGTGGTCGGTGAACTGCACCAGCTGTTCGTTGCTGCCCGAGAGCGCATTGACCAGCACCTGCAGGTTCTTCACAGTGCCGAACAGGTCGGTGCGCGAGTCCCCGAGCCGGCCGGTGGTCGCCGAGAGTTCACGCAGTGCGTTGCGGAACGAGTCGCCGTTGCCGTCGAAGGTGTCGGCGGCCTGGTTGACGAACGCGCTCAGCGTGCCGTTGAGTTTGCCTTGCTCGGGCGCCAGTTGCGCGCTGAGCTGGGTGAGTTCCTGCTTGACCTCGTCCCACTCGACCGGCACCGCGGTGCGGTCTTCGCCGAGCACCGCGCCGTCGGCCAGCCGATCGCCGCCGGTGTAGGCCGGAGCCAGCTGGATCACCCGCGCCGAGACGATGTTCGGCGCCATCAACACCGCGTGCACGTCGGCCGGCAGCGGCACGTCGTTGTTCACCTTCATGGTGATCTTGACGTTCTCCGCGCGCGGTTCGATGGACTCGATCCGGCCGACCGGAACCCCGACCACCCGGACGTCGTCACCGGGGTACAGGCCCACCGCCGAGGCGAAGTAGCCGGTGATCCGGTAGCCGCGCTGCGCGGGCAGCACCACATACACACCGGCGGCCAGCAACGCGGCCAGCGCCCCGGCGAGCAGGATTCGCAACGTCGGGCGCGTCATGGCGACTTCGGCTTAATCACGGTGCGGTCGCTGATCATTCCCCGCAGGTAGTCGGCCAGGCTGTCCGGGATCTTGCCGGGCTGGAAGTAGATGTCGAGCAGCACCTCCGACAGCGTGGGTGGTGGCAGGCCGTAGAGGTTGATCTGGAAGCCGGGTCCCGAGGCCACCACCTCGCCCAGTGTGGTGGCGTATCCGGGCAACCGGTCCAGCGCGCCGGTGATGCGGTCTTTGCGCTCGATCAAGTTGTCCAGCACCAGATTGAGCTTCTTCAGGGTCGGACCGACGTTCTTCTGGTTGTCGGTGACGACGCCCGAAAGCTGTTGCGACACATCGTCGATACCGCCGATCAGCGCACCGAGCGCCTGCCGGCGTTCGTCGAGTGCGCCGAAGAGCTGGTTGCCGTCGAGCACCAGCCGGTTGACCTGCTCGGCTCGTTGGTTGAGCACACCGGTGACCGTCTTGGCGTGGGTCAGCAGCTGGGCCAGCGCCTCGTCCCGGCTGTTGATGCTGCGCGACAGCGCCGACACCCCGTCCAGCGCCCCTCGCAATTGCGGGGTCGCCTCGCGCATCGAGTCGGAGAGCACACCCAGCGCCTCTTCGAACCGCGGCTTGTCCAGTTCTTGGACGTTGCCGCCGAGGTCCTGCAGCGCGTTGTTGAGAGTGTACGGAGACCGGGTGCGTTCCAGCGGGATCACCGTGACCGAGCCCGCACCGGCGGGGCTGATCGACAGCGTCTTCTCGCCCAGCACGGTGTCGGTGCGGATCGCGGCCAGCGACTGATCGCCCACCCGGACATTGCGGTCGACGGTGAAACTCACCTTTGCACTGGCTCCGTCCAGCGCCACCTTGGAGACCTTGCCGACCCGGATGCCGGACACCGTCACGTCATTGCCGGGTATGACGCCACCGGCGTCGGCGAAGTAGCCCTGATAGGCCTTGCCCTGCGGCCAGAACGGCAGGCTGGTGTAGCCGAAGGACACGAATACCAGGCATGCGATCAGCACGATGCCCAGAGTTCCGGTGCGAACCGGGTTTACGCCGTCAATTCTTGACAGGAGAGCACCTCCCCTTGCTGGTGTCGGCCTGTCCGCCCATCGGCAACGTGATGTCGCTGCCGGCGGGCCCGTTGAACTTCATCGAGACCGTGCAGTAGTTGATGTTGAAGAACGAGCCGTAGGCGCCGAGGGCGTTGAGCCGCAGGTAGTTCTCCTCCAGCGGATCGATGACCGCGTTGAGTTCGTCCTTACGCCGGTCCAGCACGGTGGCGAACGGGCGGACGTTCTCGATCAGGCCCTGGATCGGCCGCCGGGTGCGGCGCAGGGTGTCGGTGAGGTCGGTCTCGACGCTGGCCAGCGGACCGATCGCACCCGCGATCGCATCCTTGCCCTGCGCCAGACCGGTGATGAGCTGTTGCAGCCGGTCGACGGTGGCGTCGAACTGCGTGCTCTTGTCGTCGACGGTGGCCAGCACCGTGTTGAGGTTGTTGATCACGTCGCCGATCAGCTGGTCGCGGGAGGCCAACGTGGTGGTGAACGAGCTGGTGCTGGCCAGCATCTGCGACAGTGCACCGCCCTGGCCCTGCAGCATCTCGATGATCGCGTTGCTGATCTCGTTGATCTTGCCGCCGTCGAGACCCTTGAGCACCGGGCGCATCCCGCCCAGCAGCGCGTCCAGGTCCAGCGCCGGCTGGGTGTGGTCCCGCACAATCGTGGCACCGGGCGGCAGCTTGCGCATCTCGCCGTCGCCGGAGGCGATCTCCAGATAGCGGTCGCCGACCAGGTTCTCGTACCGGATCAGGGCACGCGTCGAGTCATACATCTGGTAGCGCTTGTCGAGGTCGAACGTGACGTCGACACTGTTGTCCGGCTTCAGTTTCACCGATTTCACCGTGCCCACCGGAATCCCGGCGATCCGCACATCTTCGCCGCCCTTGAGCCGGGATGCGGTGGCGAAATCGGCGTGATAGGTGTGGTTGGACGCGAACCGGAACTCGCCGAAGATCACCACCAGGCCCGCCGACACCAGCAGCATCGCGACGGTGAAGATCGCCACCTTGATCAACGTCCCGCGAGTGTTCATCAGTACTCGTCCCGTTCGGCGTAGGCACCGTTGAAGAGGAACTGTGCGGTCGAGGGTGCGTCGAACTGCACCTCGGTGTTCGGCTGGAACGGAATGTAGGAGTTGTCGGTCACCAGGAACGGCGAGCGGAACCAGGAGCCGCCGAACTGCTTGCTGGGGATGTCCGGCAGGCCGCGGCAGTTGGGTCCGCCACTGGCGTTGGCCACCGGCAGGCTCTCCGGATACGTGTAGGCCGGGGCACCCGGAAGGAAGTTGGAGTGGGTGTACAGCGCCGGCTTGGTGCCGCCGATCGACGGACCGAACTTCTCCATCGCCCCCTTGATGCCCTTGAACAGGCAGCCGAACTCCGGCGAGTATTCGGCCAGCAGATCACCGAGCGCCCGGAACCGCTGGATCCCGGCGATGAAGTCATCGGCGCCCGGCGCGATGGTGTCGTAGCCGTTGTTGGCCAGCCCGGCGGTCGCCAGCAGCGCCCTGTTCAGGTTGTCGCGCTGGTCGACCAGCGTCTTGCTGATCGTCGGGACGTTGTCGAACGTCGTCGCCAGGTCCGGGGCGGCGTCGCCGTAGATGTTGCCGACGACCGCGGTCTTGGCGAAACCCTTCTGCAGCTGCGGCAGCAGCGGATTGAACTTCTCCAGGTAGCCGTTCAGCCCGGACAGCAGCGCACCCAGATTGTCGCCGTTGCCCCGCAGCCCTTCGGCCAGCGCGGTGATCGATCCGTTGAGCTGAACCGGGTCGATCTTGTCCAGCAGGTCGGTGAGCTTCTGGAACAGCGTGTTGACTTCCAGCTGCACGTCGGACGCCTGGACGTTGGCACCGCCGCGCAACGCCTTGCCCGACGGTGTCGGCGGCGGGACGAACTCCACCGACTTGGCTCCGAAGATGGTGTTGCTGGCGATGTGTACAGCAGCATTCGACGGGATGTAGTGCATCGCCGAGCTGTCGATGGCCAGCGTCAGCTTGGCTTGGTCGCCCTGGTACTTGATCTCCTTGACCTTGCCGATCTGGATGCCGCGGTACTTGACCTTGGCGTCCTGTTCCATCACCAGGCCGGCTCGCGGCGAGGTGACGGTGACCTTGTCGGTGGAGCTGAACACCGAGATATAGGCGAGGTAGGTGAACGCGGTGGCGGCGAACAGGATCGCACCCAGGACTGCCGCGGCAATCCGCCCCTGGGTGCGCCTCGATCCGGTATCCACCTGCATTCCCTTGCTATCCCGAGAGGTTGAAGTTTCCGGACCCGCCGTAAACGGCAAGTGAGACGAACAACGTAATGACTACCACAACCACCAGCGACGTCCGCACCGCTTGACCGACCGCGATACCCACGCCCACCGGGCCGCCGGCCGCGTTGAAGCCGTAGTAGGTGTGCACCAGCATCACCGCGATCGACATGATGATCGCCTGCAGGAAGGACCACAGCAGGTCGGTCGGGATCAGGAAGGTGTCGAAGTAGTGGTCGTAGAGGCCTGGGGACTGCGAATTGATGAACACCGTGGTGGACCGGGCCGCGAAGAACGCCGCCAGCACCGACAGTGAGTACAGCGGAATGATCGCGATCAGACCCGCCACCAACCGGGTGGACACCAAGTAGGACACCGCGTGCACCGCCATCGATTCGACGGCGTCGATCTCCTCGGCGACCCGCATGGCGCCGAGCTGCGCGGTGGTGCCGGCGCCGATGGTGGCGGCCAGGGCGATCCCGGCCACCACGGGCGCCACGATCCGCACGTTGAGGAAGGCCGACAGGAAGCCGGTCAGGGCCTCGATGCCGATGTTGCCCAGCGATGAGAAGCCCTGCACCGCGATCACGCCGCCGGAAGCCAGGGTCAGGAAGGTGGCCACCCCGACCGTGCCGCCGATGATCGCCAGCGCGCCGGTGCCCATGGTGATCTCGGCGATCAGCCGGATCGTCTCCTTGCGGTACTTGGTCAGCGCGTTGGGGACAAAGCGGATCGATTCGGCGTAGAACAACGCCTGCTCGCCGAAGTTGTCGACGGCCTTGGGCAGCCCGCGGAACATCCGCCGAAACCGCAGCGTGGCGTCATAACTCATTTGACCAGCACCCGCACGCTGATCGCGGTCATGACGACGTTGATGACGAACAGGCAGATGAAGGCGTAGACGACGGTCTCGTTGACCGCGTTGCCGACGCCCTGCGGTCCGCCCTTGGCGGTCAGCCCGCGGTAGCAACCGATGAGTCCGGCGGCCGTACCGAACAGCAGCGCCTTGATCTCGGCCATGATCAATTCCCCGAGCCCGGTCAGCACGGTCAGCCCGTTGATGAACGCGCCGGGGTTCACGCCCTGCAGGAAGACGGAGAACACGTATCCGCCGGTAATGCCGATCGCGCACACCAGCCCGTTGAGCAGCAGCGCGACGAACGTCGACGCCAGCGCCCGCGGCACCACCAGCCGCTGGATCGGGTCGATGCCGAGCACGCGCATCGCATCGATCTCTTCGCGGATGGTGCGGGCGCCCAGGTCGGCACAGATGGCGGTGGCGCCGGCGCCGGCCACCACCAGCACGGTGACGACCGGACCCAGCTGGGTGATGGTGCCGAACGCGGTCCCGGCGCCGGACAGGTCGGCGGCGCCGATCTCGCGCAACAGGATGTTCAGCGTGAACGCCACCAGCACGGTGAACGGGATGGCAACCAGCAGGGTGGGCACCAGCGAGACCCGAGCGATCATCCAGGTCTGCTCGAGGAATTCCCGATACTGGAACGGCCGGCGGAACATCGCGCGGAACGTATCCAGCGTCATCTCGACGAAGCCGCCCACGGCCCGGGCAGGAACCGTGAGCTGTTCGATCAAGGCACGTCCTTCCCTCAGGTTGGGCAGCCTCGCCGCCGATGCTCGCAAGCTCTATCCGGACACGCCCCGTGATCGACGCTGAATCCAGCTTTTCCAGACATCGCTTGGCGTGAGCCGGATCATGCTAACTAGAACACGTTCTCAGTGTCAAAGGACACATTTCAACGAGACTGCCAAGATATTCTCGCTGTTCACAGGGTATTGTGACCCACATCTCCTGTAACGCGTTCTAACGTTGCCCTAATCGCCTGCCATCAGCTCCGAGGCTGAGAACGTCCGGCCCGGATCGCGACCGGCGAAGTAACCCGCCAGCGTGTCAGACAACCCGGCCGGGTCCCATGCCTGACCGTCGGCGCTGAATTTGCGTTCCACCGTCGGCGCCGCCATCAGCGTTACCTCAGGCCCGTAGACCACGAAGACCTGTCCGCTGACGGAGGCCGACGCCGGCGACGCGAGGAACCGGACCAGCGTCACCACATGCTCGGGCGATAGCGGGTCGATCTCGCCTTCGGCAACCTCGGCCGCACCGAACACGTCGGCTGTCATCGCGGTGCGGGCCCGCGGGCAGATCGCATTGGCGGTGACGCCGTAGCGGCTCAGCGCCCGGCTCGCCGACAGCGTCAGTGCGGTGATGCCCGCTTTGGCCGCACCGTAGTTGGCCTGCCCGACCGGACCCATCAGGCCGGCCTCCGAGGAAGTGTTGACGATCCGGCCATAAACCGTCCCGTCGGCGGATTCCTTACCCTTCTGCCGGAAGTAGGCGGCGGCATTGCGGGTCAGCAGGAAGTGTCCGCGCAGGTGCACCGCTATCACGGCGTCGAAGTCCTCGTCGGACATGTTGAACAGCATCCGGTCCCGGGTGATGCCGGCGTTGTTGACGACGATGTTCAACCCGCCCAGACCGTCGGCCGTGCTGACTAGGTCGTCGGCGGTGGACCGCTGGCTGATGTCACCCGCGACCGGCACGCCCTTACCGCCGGCCGCGGCGATTTCGTCGATCACGTCGGAGGACTCCAGCGCCGGCGCGATGTCGTTGACCACGACCGTCGCCCCGGAGCGGGCCAGCCCGATCGCCTCTGCCCGGCCCAACCCGGCGGCCGCGCCGGTGACCACCGCGACCTTTCCGGACAGATCGATCGAGTTGTCAGTCATCTACAGCGCTCCTTCATGAATACCTCTAGTTGTTGCCCGTGGCAGGCTAGTCGTCGACGCGGCGCAGCGCCGCCCGCGGGCATTCCGCGATGGCCTGCTCGGCGTGTGCTACGCGGTCGGCGGGCACCGGTGCGATCTTGACGACGGCCTGCTCATCGTCGTTCAGTTCGAACAGGTCGGGGTCGATTCCGACGCAAATCGCGTTGCCTTCGCAGCGATCCAGATCCACCTCAACTCGCATCACAATCTCCCTTAGATAATCGGCTGTTTCCACCCTACGATCCAACAGCTCGCGCACGCGACGGACTAGGGCTGTTGGACCCCGAGACTAGAACGTGTTACAACGAGCTGTCGCACAGAATCCTATCCGAAGGACGGTCCGATGCAGATCAGTTACACGCCCGCCCAAGAAGAGCTGCGGGCCGAACTGCGGTCCTATTTCACCACCCTGATGACGCCGGAGCGTCGTGAGGCACTGAGCTCCACGCAGGGCGAGTACGGCACCGGCAACGTTTATCGGGAGACCGTCGCCCAGATGGGCAAGGACGGCTGGCTGACGCTGAGCTGGCCGAAGGAGTACGGCGGCCAGGCGCGCTCCACCATGGAGCAGCTGATCTTCACCGACGAGGCCGCCATCGCCGGCGCCCCGGTGCCGTTCCTGACCATCAACAGCGTCGCGCCGACGATCATGGCGTTCGGCACCGAGGAGCAGAAGAAGTTCTTCCTGCCCAAGATCGCCGCCGGCGAACTGCACTTCGCGATCGGTTACTCCGAGCCGGGCGCCGGGACCGACCTGGCCGCGCTGCGCACCACCGCGGTGCGCGACGGCGACGACTACGTGATCAACGGCCAGAAGATGTGGACGTCGCTGATCGCCTACGCCGACTACGTGTGGCTGGCCGCGCGGACCAATCCGGAGGCCAAGAAGCACCGCGGCATCTCGATGCTGATCGTCCCCACCACCGCCGAAGGCTTCTCCTGGACGCCGGTGCACACCATGGCCGGGCCCGACACCAGCGCCACCTACTATCAGGACGTCCGGGTACCGGTGAGCAGCCTGGTCGGCGAGGAGAACGAGGGCTGGAAGCTGGTGACCAACCAGCTCAACCATGAGCGGGTCGCCCTGGTCTCGGCGCAGCCGATCTTCCTCGCCCTGGGCGAGGTGCGCGAGTGGGCGCAGAATACAAAGGACGCGCACGGCAACCGGATCATCGACTCGCAGTGGGTGCAGCTCAACCTGGCCCGGGTGCACGCTAAGGCCGAGGTCCTCAAGCTGATCAACTGGGAGCTCGCATCTGCCTCCGACACCACCCCTTCCCCGGCGGATGCCTCGGCGGCCAAGGTGTTCGGCACCGAACTGGCCACCGAGGCCTACCGGCTGCTGATGGAGGTGCTGGGCACCGCGGCCACCGTGCGCCAGGACTCCCCCGGAGCGCTGCTGCGCGGCCGCGTCGAGCGCATGCACCGGGCGTGTCTGATCCTGACCTTCGGCGGCGGCACCAACGAGGTGCAGCGCGACATCATCGGCATGGTCGCTCTCGGCCTGCCCCGCAATCGCTGATCTGACCATCCCATCTGGAGGGCGTAAAACTCATGGACTTCACCACCACCGAAGCGGCCCAAGACCTTTCCGGCCTGGTCGGGACCATCGTCGATGCGGTCTGCACCCCCGAACGCCAGCGCGAGCTGGACGGGTTCGAGCAGAGGTTCGACACCGACCTGTGGCGCAAGCTCGTCGACGCCGACGTCGTGTCCAGTGCGGCCGCTGAGTCACTCGGCGGCGGCGGATTCGGCGTGCTGGAACAGTCGGCGATCCTGACCGCCCTGGGCCGCCAGCTGGCCGCGGTGCCCTACTTGGACTCGGTGGTGCTGGGCTCCGGCGCGCTGGCGAAGTTCGGCTCCGCCGAGCTGCAGGAGACCTGGGGAGCTCCGGCGGTGGCCGGCAAGAAGATCCTGACCGCCGCCCTCGACGGTGACATGGGCGAGGGTCCGGTGCGGGCCGCGCCGTCCGGTGCGGGCTTCCGGCTGACCGGCAGCCGCACCCAGGTCGGATTCGCCCCGGCCGCCGACGCCTTCCTGGTGCCGGCCGAAACCGACTCCGGCACCAGTGTTTTCCTGGTAGCGGCAGGCGATCCCGGCGTGATCGTGACCGCGCTGCAGACCACCGGCCTGGGCAGTGTCGGGCACCTGGAGTTGTCCGGGGTCGAGCTGGAGGCTGGTCGGCTGGTCGGCGGTGCCGAGGTGCTCGACTACCTGACCACGCTGAACGCCCTGGGGTGCAGCGCCTACCAGTTGGGTGTGCTGGAGCGCGGCCTGATGCTGACGGCCGAATACGCCCGCGAGCGCGAGCAGTTCGACAAGCCGATCGGCAGCTTCCAGGCGGTGTCGCAGCGACTGGCCGACGCCTACATCGACGTCAAGGCGTTGCGGCTCACCCTGACCCAGGCGGCCTGGCGGGTCGGCGAAGGCCTGCCGGCCACCACCGACGTGGCCACCACCGCGTTCTGGGCCGCCGAGGCCGGGCACCGGGTGGCGCACAGCATCGTGCACATCCACGGCGGCGTCGGCATCGACATCGACCACCCGATCCACCGCTACTTCCTGGCCGCCAAGCAGACCGAGTTCGCGGTCGGTGGGGCCACCGGAGCGCTGCTGGCGATCGGCCGACAGCTGGCCGAGACCCCGGCCTGAGCAGCCCGCGCTCACAGGTCGGGTAGGCACGAACTGGCGGGCCGATTCGAGCATGTACAGATCTCGGTAGGGGTACTGGCCCATCATCTGCTTGCCGAACATCCGCACCCCGGCCTTCAGCGGCTGTGGCATCACCGCAGCGAACTCATCGACCGGCACATCGCCGCGAAACAGATACATCTGCCGCGAAACCGATGAGCCCTGGGTGAGTTCGATGGCGTCGAGATTCGCGTCTTGATCCAGCAGTTGCGCGGTGCGCAGCGATTCGGTCAGCCAGATGCTGCCGTGGATGCCGTCGTCCATGCTGATCTTGGCGATCACCGCGATCTTGTCGCCGACGGTTTCGCGGACCCGCTGGGCGATCTCACGGACGAACCGGCTGCGATTGTCGATACTGCCACCGTAGGAGTCCTTGCGCCGGTTGAGTTTCGGACTCAAAAAGGAGCTGGGCAGGTAGAGGTGGCCGAAGTGCAGTTCGACCGCGTCGAAGCCGGATTGCACGGCGACCTCGGCCGCTTCGCCGAACTGGTCGACGACCCGGGCGATCTCATCGGTGGTGATTCCCCGGCAGTACTGCAGGCTTGACGGGTTGAAGAACCTGCTCGGCGCCATCGGGGTGGCGCCGGTGAACTTCTTGGATGCCACCACCCCGGCGTGGCCCAACTGGGCGGAGGCCGCGGCGCCTCCGGAGTGCATGCTGTCGGTGAACTTGCGCAATCCCGGTATCGCCTTGGGGCTCATCAGGATCTGACCCGGAGCGCTGGCGCCCTCCGGCGCGACACAGCAGTAGGCCAGTGTCGTCATACCCACTCCGCCGTCGACGTAGCGGCGGTGAAACTCGATGAGTTCGTCGGTGACAAGGCCTTTCGGCGAGCGACCTTCGGAGGTGGCCGCTTTGATGTTGTGCGGGACCCCGCTGATCAGCCCGCCGTCGACGACGAACTCGGCACCGGTGGCGTACGAGGAGTCGTCGCTGGCCAGGAAGCACACGAACTTCGACAGTTCCTCGGGTTCGGCGGTCCGACCCAACGGGATCGCAACCAGAATACCGTTGCGGCGGTGAATGTTTCGGCGTCGTCGATGACCTACTCAGCCGAGCTCGGCCTGGTCAACCTGCCCGACTAGCGCAACACCTGCGACGTCCGGGCGGCCGCTTCGGCGACCAGCGGCACCACCCGTTCGATCGGCACCGAGTTCGCCGCACCAGCCAGGCAGATCGCTGCGACCGGGCCCTCGGCGCCGTGGACAGCCACCGCCACACTGGGCAGTTCCACCCCGACGAGCACGCGCGTCTGCGCACCGCGGTCGATCGAGATGCCGTGGGCCCGCCGGATGTGGGCCAGTTCGCGATGCAGGGTGCTCAGGTCCCAGCCCCCACCACCGCCGGAGCGCGTCAGCTGCCGGCCGAATCGGGCGTCGATCTCCTCCGGAGACATCCACGCAAGCATCGCCCGCCCGCCGGTGGTCAGGTAGGCCCGCTGCCGGGTGCCGACCCTGGAAGGCAAGGTCGCCGCGAAATGCCCGCCGATCTTGTCCAGATAGACCTCGTCGGTGCCCTCCAGCGCCGCAAGATGCACCACCAGCCCGGTGCGCAGATGAAGTTGGTGCAGGTGCTCCGCGGCCGCCTTGCGGATCTCGCCGTGCAGCCCATCCTGGCCGCCCAGGCCCAACGCCCGTGAACCCAGACAGTATTGGGCTCCGCGGTACTCCAGCCACTGCAGTCCGACCAGCTGCCGCAGGATGCGGTGGGTGGTCGACCTCGGCAGCCCGGTACGGGCGACGATCTCGTCCAGGTTCAGCCGTGCCGTCGGCCGCTGTTCGAAAGCGTCGAGGATCGAGGTCACCCGCTCCACCATCGAGGGCGGAGCCAACTCTTGGCCCTGAGTGCCGGAGAGCCTGGACATTCCTCGAATTTAACAGTGCAGCGCATCCCCCGGCGTCACCTTGAAACCGGGGACGCTCGACAGCGGCATGGTGGCGTCGTACGTGCGCTGGTAGCCGGTGTCGCTGATCTTCCAGCCGTCGGAGGTGCGGCGGTAGGAGTCGTGGTAGAACGCGGCACCGATCAACATCAGGTCATAGTCGGGCATGATCACCCGGTCCTGCAGGTACCAGATGCCCGATGCGGTGTCGGGTCCGGTCAGGGTGATCTCCGGATGGCTGACCCGGTGTTCGCTGAGCACGTTGATCGGCAGCGAGGACCGCATGAAGTCCACCAACGAGTCGCGGTCGGTGAACTTGTGCTCGGTGCCCATCGACTTGCCGTAGTCGGCGGTGACGTCCTCGGCCAGCGTTACGGCGAAGTCGGCCCAGTGCTTGGTGTCCAGCGCCCGCAGATAGCGATATTTGACCTGCTTGATGGCTTCGATGTCCTCAAGATCACTCACGCCGTCCATTGCAGCACACCGGCCCACCGCGGCGGGGGCGTATCTCATCCAGCGAGATGACGCGCGCGCGAGACCACCTCAGGGGTGAGGATGTTCGGCGTGACTGATCTTTCGAACTACGGGCCGTGGGCCGTGATCGCTGGCGGGTCCGAGGGTGTCGGCGCCGAATTCGCCCACCTGCTCGCCGCCGCCGGCATCAACCTGGTACTCGTCGCACGCAAGCCCGGACCGCTGGAAGTCACCGCCGCGAACTGTCGTGGCCACGGAGTCGAAGTGCGCACGCTGGCAGCCGATCTCACCGACGGCGCCGCTGTCGACCGGCTGATCGAGACGACCGCCGAGCTCACCGTCGGCCTGTTGATCTACAACGCCGGAGCCAATACCTGCAGCGAGGAGTTCCTCGACGGGACGTTATCCGACTTCGCATCGGTGATCGACCTGAACATCACCACCTTGCTCAGACTGGTCCAGCACTACGGCCGCGCCATGCGAGAACGCCGCGGAGGCGGCATCCTGATGGTCGGGTCGATGGCCGGATACCTGGGCTCGGTGCGCCACACCATCTACGGCGGGGTGAAGGCGTTCGGCCGGATCTTCGCCGAAGGGCTCTGGCTGGAGCTGCGTGAGCACAACGTCCACGTGCTGGAACTGGTGTTGGGGGTGACCCGCACCCCGGCCATGGCGCGGGTCGGGCTGAACTTCGACGTGCCCGGCATGAATGTCGCCGAGCCCGCCGACGTCGCCCGCGAAGGTCTCGAGCAGCTGCCGCACGGGCCGGTGTTCGTCGCCGGCGGCAACGGCGCCGACGTGGAGCGCCGCAACGACCCGGACCGGGCCAAGGTGGTACTGGGCACCCATCGCTTCATGCAGAAGCTGATGGGAGAAAGCTAGTGCGGCTGGGGCTTTCGACCCCGGTGGCGGTTCAGACCCCCGGCACGGCGTCGGCGTGGGAGAACGGTGCGGGCATCGTCGGCCACTACTGCGACCAGTTGGCGGCCCTGCGGTCGCTGGCCGACACCATCGAACAGGAGGATGCATGATCGACCGACTCGCAGAACTGGAGGCCCGGCTGGCCCGGATCGAGGACGAACGCGCCATCGAGCGCATGATCGCCTCCTATGGCCCACTGGCGGATGCCGGTGAAGCCGAGGCGACGGCGCAGCTGTGGGCAGTCGACGGCGCCTACGAGGTGGAGGGCTGGTCGATGAACAGCCGCGCCGACGTCGCCGCGATGGTGCGTTCCGACGCCCACCAGGGCTTGATCGCCGGCGGCAGCGCACATTTCCTCGGCCCGGCCGTGGTGACCGTGGACGCCGACGACGCCGTGGCGGTCTGTGAATCGCTCATGGTGGTGCGGCACGACAAGAAGTACTTGGTGGCGCGCGCCGGGGTGCACCACTTCCAACTGTGCCGGCTCGACGGCCGCTGGCAGATCATCCGGCGGATCAGCCGGACCCTGGACGGCGATGCAGAGGCACGCCGGCTCCTGGCGGCCGGTGTCGCCGGCCTGAACGGAGGCGGCCGATGAGGCTCGACGGCAAGGTTGCAATCGACGGCGGCAGCATCAAGCTGCGCTGACAGCGCTGCCCTAGTCTGACGCTATGTCGACACCGGTGTTACCCGACGCGACCGTCAATGTCACCGATCTACTGGCCCCTCTGGCGGAGGTCGATGACCGCGGCGTGTATTTCGAGGACTCGTTCGTCAGCTGGCGAGACCACATCGCGGCGGGGGCGGCGCTGGGAGCCGCGTTGCGCGCACGTCTCGACCCAGACAAGCCCCCGCACGTCGGCGTACTGCTGGGCAACACCCCGTTCTTCTCGACGGTGCTGGTGGCCGCGGCGCTGACCGGGCTGGTTCCGGTGGGTTTGAACCCCACCCGGCGCGGTGAAGCGTTGCAGCGCGACGTGGACCACGCCGACTGCCAGCTGGTACTCACCGACAACACCGCCGGGGTGGATGTCGTCGGCGCAATCGATGTCGAGTCATCTTCGTGGGCCGAGGAATTGGCCCGCTATGCCGGGACGCCGGTGGTGTTCCGCAAGGCCGACCCGGACGAGCTGTTCATGCTGATCTTCACCTCCGGAACCAGCGGCGACCCGAAGGCGGTGCGCTGCACGCAGTGGAAGGCAGCCTTCCCCGGGGCGCTGCTGTCGCAGCGGTTCGGGCTGGGACCCTCGGATGTCTGCTACCTGTCGATGCCGCTGTTCCACTCCAACGCGGTGATGGCGGGCTGGTCGGTGGCGGTGGCCGCGCGCGCGTCGATCGCGTTGCGGCGCAAATTCTCCGCGTCCGGATTCTTTCCCGACGTGCGACGATTCGGGGCCACCTACGCCAACTACGTCGGCAAGCCGTTGTCGTATGTGCTGGCCACCCCGCCGCAGCCCGATGACGCCGACAACCCACTGCGGGTCCTGTACGGCAACGAGGGTGCGCCACGGGATCTGGAGCGGTTCGCGCAGCGGTTCGGCTGCACTGTGGTCGACGCGTTCGGCTCCACAGAGGGCGGCGTGGCGATCGCGCGCACCCCCGACACCCCGGCCGGCGCGCTGGGCCCACTGGTCGACGGGAACGCGATCATCGACGTCGACACCGGCGAGCTCTGCCCGCCCGGGGTGGTGGGCGAACTGGTGAATACCAGTGGGCGCGGCCAGTTCCGGGGCTACTACCGCGATCCCGACGCCGAGGCGCAGCGGATGGCCGGCGGCATCTACCACACCGGTGATCTGGCCTACCGCGACGAGGCCGGCTTCGCGTACTTCGCCGGCCGGTTGGGCGATTGGATGCGGGTGGACGGCGAGAACCTCGGGACCGCACCGATCGAGCGAATCCTGCTGCGGCATAATGATGTTGCCCACGTCGCTGTCTATCCGATCCCGGATCCGGCAGTGGGCGATCAGGTGATGGCGGCGCTGGTCCTGGCCGGCGGGGCGACATTCGACGCCGACGGCTTCCGCGCCTTCCTTGCCGAGCAGCCCGACCTGGGACCCAAGCAGTGGCCGTCGTACGTGCGGGTGACTGAAGAGTTGCCGCGCACCGAGACGTTCAAGGTGCTCAAGCGCGTGCTGTCCGCCGAGGGCACCGAATGCGCCGACCCGGTGTTCCGAATTCCCCGGTAGCCCAGGACGCCGGACGAGCGGATCACGATCTGGTGCGAAGCGGGTGATCACGGTACGTTTACTTGGTCCGCAGCAGCGTCGCGCAGGAGCTGTCTTTGATCTGGGACGTAAGTATCGGGTAGCGCATTTCGGTACCGGACGCTGACTGCGTCACCTAACTTCGCCGCGATATCGGGGCGCGCATCAGTCGATTCGGAACGGCCCGCCTCGTCATGCCCGCCGGGGCCGATTCAGCAACGCCTGGCGTGCCAGGTCGGAGAGCACGGCGCCGACGGTTCGCCGTTCCCGGCCGGCTCGTTCTTTTGCGGCCAGCAGCACTTCCTCGTCAATCGACAAGGTGGTGCGCATACATCAGGTGTTAGTGCATCACATGCGACACGGCCGGCTCTATCCACAGCCCTGGCCAGCCGGAGCGCAATACTGAACCAATGCCTGCTCGCCGAGTGCTCGTCGCGGCCCTGGCCGCCATCCTGATCCTGGCCTCGCCTGTTTCGCCGTCCTCCCCCGCCTCCGCCGAACCGCTGCAGGCCTCGTTCGCGCAGCTGGCAGGCACCATTCCCGCCACCATCGGCATCGCCTACGCGCCCGTCGGACAGAATGCGGCAGGCACGCTGGGCACCCTGCAGAACGGCGTCGCCTGGTCGACCATCAAGGTGCCGCTGTCCATCGCCGCGATCCACGCCAACGTCCCCAACGCCCAGGATCTGGCCGCCAAGGCCGTCACCGCCTCCGACAACGATGCCGCCGAGAAGCTGTGGTCCGAGCTCGGGCCTGCCCCGCAGGCCGCCCAGCAGGTGCAGGCCGTGCTGCGGGCCGGCGGCGACAGCGGCACGGCGGTCGAATCCCGGCGGCTGCGACCGGAGTTCAGCGCATTCGGCCAGACCCAGTGGCCGCTGGCCCGCCAGGCTGTGTTCGCCGCACATCTGCCGTGTCTGGGCGTGGCCGCACCCGTCTACCGCCTGATGAACAACACCGTTACGGATCAGCGCTGGGGTCTGGCCGCCCTTGGTGTCCCCACCAAGGGCGGCTGGGGCCCCGGACCAAGCGGCGGATATCTGGTGCGGCAGTTCGGCGTCGTCCGCGGCCCCCAGGGCGACATCGGGGTCGCGCTGGCCGCCGAACCGAATAACGGCAGCTTCGACGCCGGGGTGGCAGCGCTGAATCAGATGACCCAATGGCTGTCCGCCAATGCCGCCGCCCTACCCGGTGGCCACTGCTAGCGGGTAGGTTGGCCGGTAACGCCCTTGTTACCCGCGAGTAGGAGGCCGCCATGCCCGCCCCATCCGCCACCGACTTCGACCGACTGCGCCAGCTGGTCGCCATCGACAACATGGACAGCCGCCCGGTTCGGTCCATCGACGAGGTCTTCACCGGCAAGGAACTGACGACAATCCCGATCGGCACCGCCGACGACGTGACGGCGGCCTTCGTCAAAGCGCGTACCGCACAGGCTCGGTGGGCCGCCCGCAGCGTCAAGGACCGCGCCGCCATCATCGAGCGCTACCGCGACCTGGTGATCGCCAACCGAGACTTCCTGATGGACGTCTGTCAGGCCGAGACCGGCAAGGCCCGCTCGGCGGCCCAGGAGGAGATCCTCGACATCATGCTCAACGCGCGCTACTACGCGCGCAGCGCCGCCAAACTGCTGGCCCCCAAGCGGGTCGCTGGCCTGCTTCCGGGCATCGTCAAGACCGTCGTCAACCACCATCCCAAGGGCGTCATCGGGGTGATATCGCCATGGAACTACCCGATGACACTGTCTATTTCGGACTCCATCCCCGCATTGCTGGCGGGCAACGCGGTGGTCATCAAGCCGGACAGCCAGACGCCCTACTGCACGCTGGCCAACGCCGAACTGCTGTATCAGGCGGGCCTGCCACGCGACGTGTTCGCGGTGGTGCCCGGCCAGGGCTCAGTGGTGGGCACCGCGATCGTGAACCAGTGCGACTACCTGATGTTCACCGGCTCCAGCGCCACCGGGCGCACCCTGGCCGAACAGTGCGGTTCCCGGCTGATCGGCTTCTCCGCGGAGCTCGGCGGCAAGAACCCGATGATCGTTACCAAGGGCGCCAACCTCTCCGAGGTCGCCAAGGCCGCCACCCGCGCGTGTTTCTCCAACGCCGGCCAGCTGTGCATCTCGATCGAGCGGATCTACGTCGAGCGCGAGGTCGCCGACGAGTTCGCCGCGAAGTTCGCCGAGCAGGTAAAGGCCATGAAGCTCTCCGCGGTCTACGACTTCAACGCCGACATGGGCAGCCTGATCTCCGAAGACCAGATCAAGGCCGTGTCCAACCACGTCGATGACGCGAAGGCCAAGGGCGCCAAGGTGATTGCCGGCGGAAACGCCCGCCCGGACATCGGGCCGCTGTTCTACGAGCCGACGGTGCTCACCGACGTCACCGACGAGATGGAGTGCGGCCGCAACGAGACGTTCGGCCCGCTGGTGTCCATCTACCCGGTCGACAGCGTCGAAGAGGCCATCACGAAGGCCAACGACACCGAATACGGGCTCAACGCCAGCGTGTGGGCGGCCAGCAAGTCCCAGGGCGAGGCGATCGCCGCGCGCATCAAGTCCGGCACCGTCAACGTCGACGAGGGTTACGCGCTGGCCTTCGGCAGCGTCGCCGCACCGATGGGCGGCATGAAGGCCTCCGGGGTGGGGCGCCGCCACGGTGCGGACGGGATCCTCAAGTACACCGAGTCGCAAACGGTCTCCACCGCCCGGGTCCTGAATCTCGATCCGCCGCTGGGGATTTCCGGCCCGCTGTGGCAGAAGCTGCTGACCCCGATGATCCGCGCAATCCAGGCGTTGCCGGGCCGGTAGCGCTCAGCGTCGGCCGGTCCGGGCCTTCCCGCGGTCGATGTCGCGTTCCAACTCCGCCAGCGCCGGCTCGATCGCGTCGGCCATCTTGTAGATGTCGTCGGCGACTTCGGGCGTGGTGACGAAGCCGAAGTCGAGGTGATCGCGGTAGGAGAAGCAGGTGATGTTCAGCGCCACGTCCATCACCGGCGGCCCCAGTGGCACCAGCGATTCCAATTCCGCGCCAGCCATGTAGATCGGAATCGGCGGCCCCGGAACGTTGGAGACCACGAGGTTGATCGGAGCCAGCCGATTCGACAGGCCGGTCGCGGTGTAAGCCCGCGCCGCGAGCTGCAGCAGCCCGGGCGGGGTGGTGTCGGTCAGCCCCATGATCTGGTGCGCCGACAGCGCCTTGGCCATCTGCTTGGCGCTCTGGGTGCTGGCGTGAATGGTCTTGAGCCGCTGGGCCGCTGACTCGATATCGGTGGCCAGCGAAGCCGTCATCGAACTGACCTTGTTGCCGACCTCGCCCTGACTCTCCTCGGTACGGGTCGACACCGGGATCTGGGCGACCAGCGGCTTGTCGGGCAGCTCACCGCGCTTGCTCAGATAGTCGCGAACGGCACCGGCGACCATGGCCAGCACCACGTCGTTGAGTTTGACGTCGTAGGCGTCCTTGACGGCCTTGATCCGGGCGAGTTCGACCCGGCACGCGGTGATCCGCCGGTGCGGCGAGACACTGGCGTTGAACCGGGTCACCGGCGCATCGAAGAAACGCGGCGGTTTGCGGGTCACGCCCATGGCGGCGATCTGCTGGCGGACGGTCTGCTGAAGCAGCCGGCCGATACGGTACGGCGTCATCACCGCGACGTTGAGAAGTTCCTCGATCGCGCGGCGCTCGAAGCTGGGCAAGCCGATTCCGGACAACGAACGAACCGACTCCGGTTGCGGCGGGCGAGGTTCCGGCGTGATGTCGAACATGATCTCGGCCAGTCCCGCCCCCGACACCCCGTCGATGATCGCGTGGTGCATCTTCGTCAGGGTCGCGATCCGGCCGCCCGCGACCCCCTCGATCACCCACAGCTCCCAGAGCGGCCGGGACCGGTCCAGTTTGTAGGACATCAACCGGCCCACCAGCTCCTCGACCTCGCGTCGCCCGCCCGGGGCGGGCACCCCGATGCGCCGCAGGTGGAAGTCGATGTCGAGTTCGTCGTCCTCAACGAACCACGGCCGGTCCAGGCCCAGCGGAGCCGGGCTGACCCGCCAGCGCAGCTGCGGCAACTGCGGCAGTCGCTCGATCAGCAGCTGGCGGACCAGCTCGAAGCTGTAGTTGGGCGCGTTGCTCGGATCCAAGATCGCCAGGCCGCCGATGTGCATGTGCCAGCCCGCCGTTTCGGCCGACCAGAACGCCGCATCCACTCCCGAAAGTCGCTGCATCGACCGAGATTAGCTCAGGCGACGGACCGCCGGGTGTAGCTCGCCGTTAAAAACGGCTAACTGTCAGCCACCACATGCTTGGCGTGCACCTCGTCGGCCGGCCGCGCTTCGGTCTGCTCCTTGGCCCAACGGTAGTCGGGTTTGCCAGCCGGGGAGCGCTTCACCTCGTCGACGAACCAAAGGCTGCGCGGCACCTTGTAGCCGGCGATCTCGGTGCGGGCGCAGGCGTTGATCTCGTCCAACGACGGGCGGGCGCCCGCCCGTGCCTGCACCACCGCGGCGACGTGCTGGCCGTAGCGCGGGTCGGGCACGCCGACGACCAGGGCGTCGAACACGTCCGGGTGGGTCTTGAGTGCGGCCTCGACCTCTTCGGGGTAGATCTTCTCGCCACCGGAGTTGATCGACACCGAGCCGCGGCCCAGCATCGTGACGCTGCCGTCGGCCTCGACCTGCGCGAAGTCGCCGGGAATGGCGTAGCGCACCCCGTTGATGGTGCGGAACGTCTCGGCGGTCTTCTTCTCGTCCTTGTAGTAGCCGACCGGGATGTGGCCGCGCTTGGCGATGATGCCCCGCACGCCCGAACCGGGCTCGACCTCGTTGCCGTCCTCGTCGAGCACCACGGTGGTCTTGTCGATGGTGACCCGCGGCCCGCCGGTGTGTGCTTCGCCCTTGGCGACGATGCTGGTGCCGCCGAAGCCGGTCTCGGAAGACCCGATGGAGTCGGTGATGATCCGGTTGGGCAGCAACTCCAGCAGCTTCTCCTTGATGCTCGGGCTGAACAGCGCCGCGGTCGAGGCCAGCAGGAACAGCGACGACAGGTCGTATTCTTCGCCTGCATCCTGGTGCGCCAACAGCGCGTCCAGCAGCGGGCGGGCCATCGCGTCGCCGGTGAAGAACAGCAGGTTGACCTTGTGGTCGTGAATGGTGCGCCACACCGCGTCAGCATCGAATTCCGGTGCCAGCACAACGGTTTGGCCACTGAACAGCGACATCCAGGTCGCCGACTGGGTGGCGCCGTGGATCATCGGCGGGATCGGGTGGCGGATCATCCCCGGGTTGGCGGCCGCGGCCTTGGCCAGGTCGTACTCGTCGGCGACCGGCTCACCGGTGGCGAAGTCGGTGCCGCCGAACAAGACTCGGTAAATGTCCTCGTGGCGCCACATCACACCTTTGGGGAACCCGGTGGTGCCGCCGGTGTAGAGCAGGTAGATGTCATCGGCACTGCGTGGTCCGAAGTCGCGCTCGGGTGAGCTCTGCGCCAGCGCCGACTCGAACTCCACGCCGCCGTAACGCTGGTAGTCCAGATCACTGCCGTCCTCGACCACCAGGATGGTCTTCACCTTCGGGGTGTCGGGAAGCACGTTGGCGACCCGGTCGGCGTACTGACGTTCGTGTACCAGCGCGACCATGTCTGAGTTGTCGAACAGGTAGCGCAGCTCTCCCTCGACGTAGCGGAAGTTGACGTTGACCAGAATCGCGCCGGCTTTGACGATGCCGAGCATCGCGACGACGATCTCGTTGCGATTCCGGCAGTAGAGGCCGACCTTGTCATCCTTCTTGACGCCCTGGTCGATCAGGTAATGGGCGAGCCGGTTGGCCTTCTCCTCCAGCTGCGCGTAGGTCAGCTGGTCGCCACCACAGATAAGGGCAACCCGATCCGGTACGGCGTCGATGGCGTGTTCGGCGAGATCCGCAATGTTGAGAGCCACACCACACAAACTAGAACGTGTTACATTTCGATTTCAAGTCGAGGCCCCATACCGGAAAGGCGGTCGCCGGTGAGCGAGTCGTCAGAACAGCCCCACGCCCTCGTTGAGCAGCGCGGACACACCCTGATCCTGACGCTGAACCGGCCCGAGGCCCGCAACGCGTTGTCCGGCGAAATGCTGGCGATCATGGTCGAAGCCTGGGACCGGGTGGACAACGACGACGAGATCCGCTCGTGCATCCTGACCGGCGCCGGAGGCTATTTCTGCGCCGGCATGGACCTCAAAGCCGCCAACAAGAAGGCGCCCGGCGACTCCTTCAAAGACGGCAGCTACGACCCGTCACGAATCGACGGACTGCTCAAGGGCCGGCGCCTCACCAAACCGTTGATCGCCGCGGTGGAGGGACCCGCGATCGCCGGGGGCACCGAGATCCTGCAGGGCACCGACATCCGCATCGCCGGTGAGAGCGCCAAGTTCGGCATCTCCGAGGCGAAGTGGAGCCTGTACCCGATGGGTGGCTCCGCGGTGCGGCTGGTGCGCCAGATTCCCTACACGATGGCGTGTGACCTCTTGTTCACCGGCCGCCACATCACCGCCGCCGAAGCCCTGTCAATGGGCCTGATCGGGCACCTGGTGCCGGACGGCCAGGCGCTGACCAAGGCGCTGGAGATCGCCGAGCAGATCAATAACAACGGTCCGCTGGCGGTGCAGGCGATGCTGCGCACCATTCACGAGACCGAGGGCATGCACGAAAACGAGGCGTTCAAGCTCGACACCCAGATCGGGATCAAGGTGTTCTTGAGCGAGGACGCCAAAGAAGGCCCGCGGGCGTTCGCCGAGAAGCGCAAGCCCGAGTTCAAGAACCGCTGATGCAAATCGCAGTCACCGGCGGCACCGGCTACCTCGGCGCGCACACCGTCAAGACCCTGCTGGAAGCCGGACATTCGGTGCGGCTGATGGTCGCCCCGGGGTGCGGCGACGAACCGGTCATTCCCCGGCTGCAGGAGTTGGGCGCGGTCGAGGTGCTCGACGGCGACATCCGCGACAACGGGGTGGTGGCCGCGCTGCTGGACGGCTGCGACGCGGTGCTGCACGCCGCCGGCGTGGTCGGCACCAACGACCGCCACGAGAAACTGATGTGGGACATCAACGCCTACGCCACCGAGTCGATCCTGACCCGCGCCGTCGCGGCGGGCCTGGACCCGGTGGTCTCGGTCAGCTCCTACAGTGCGCTGTTCCCGCCGCCGAACGGTGTGATCGGCCCCGATTCCCCGACCGTGCCGGGTCGCAGCGCCTACGCCCGCACCAAGGCCTACGGCGAGCGGGTGGCCCGCCGACTGCAGGACGAGGGTGCACCGGTGGTGGTCACCTACCCCTCCAGCGTTGTGGGGCCCGCGTTTTGGACCGCACCCGGCGTCACCGAACGCGGCTGGGTACCGATCGTGAAGTATCGGGTGGCGCCGATCGTGCGCGGCGGCATGGCCATGGTCGACGTCCGCGACATCGGCCGGGTGCACGAGGCGCTGATGCGGCCCGGCCGCGGCCCGCACCGCTACCTGTGCGGCGGGATCATGGTGAGCTTCGACGAGATGATCGCGGCCGTGGAGCAGGGGTTGGGCAAGCCGGTGCGCCGAATCCGGGTGGCCCCCAGTGTGTTCCGCGGGATCGGGCGGGTGAGTGATTTGGCCAGCCGGCTGCTGCCGCTGCCCGAGTCGCTGAGCTACGAGGCGGCCTGGCTGCTGACCTCGGCCACCCCGACCGATGACTCGGCCACCCTGGCGGATCTGGACCTGAAGTGGAGTTCGCCGACCGACGCAATTGTCGAGTCGCTGGGGGTCTCGTCGCCGAACGTGTAATCAGCCCGATTTTTCGGGCTCTTTTTCGGTCTGAGTACACGCTCGGCGGCTTGTCGGTGGTCGTTGGCAGACTCCCGTCATGAGACAGCCATTTATCGGCAGCGAAGCCGTCGCCGCAGGGCGGCTGACCAAATATGCGTTGAGCAGTCGGTTCACCTCGGTCCACCACGACGTGTACCTGCCGCGCGGCACCCGGCCCACCGCCGTGCTGCGGGCCAAAGCCGCGTGGCTGTGGTCACGACGGCGCGGCGTCGTCGCGGGCCAGTCGGCCGCCGCCCTGCACGGCGCGAAATGGGTCGACGATCGCGCGCCGGCCGAGTTGCTCTACGACTGCCGGCGTCCGCCCCGGGGCGTGACGACCTGGTCGGACCGATTCGAGGACGACGAAGTCCAGCTGATCGCGGGCATGCGGGTCACCACCCCAGCACGCACCGCGTTGGACCTGGCCTGCCGGTACCCGGTCTGGAAGGCCGTCGCGGCCATCGACGCGCTGGCCCGCGCAACGCGCCTCAAGATGGCCGACGTCGAATTACTGGCCGACCGGTATCCGGGCCGGCGCAACATCCGGCGAGCCCGCATCGCGCTGTCACTCGTCGACGCCGGAGCCGAGTCGCCGCGAGAGTCTCGGCTGCGGCTGTCGTTGATCAACGCGGGTTTTCCGCCTCCGCAGACCCAGATCCCGGTCTACGACGAGTGGGGGCAGCTCGTTGCGGTACTGGACATGGGTTGGGAGGACATCAAAGTCGGCGTCGACTATGAAGGTGATCACCATCGAACTACCCGCGGGGCATTCAACAAGGGCATCAGGCGTCACGAAACAGTGACCGGGCTTGGCTGGATCGACATCCGGGTCACTGTCGAAGACACCGAAGCCGGGATCATCAGTCGGGTTGCTGCTGCCCGCGCTCGCCGAACGTGTACTGGGACCGAGAATCCGGCGACTTTTCCGGTCTGATTAGACGTTCGGCGGGGGCAGTTAAATGCTCCTAGCCCAGCACCCTCGCCGTCGGCGTGAACACCACCGGCATCGCCTCCGGGCCGCTGACGAAGTTCGCCGGCCGCAGCGGCACCTCCGCCCCGTCGGCCAGCCGCAGGTCCGGCAGCCGTTTCAGCACCCGCTCGGTCATCAGCGAAAGCTCCAGGCGGGCAAGCTGATTGCCCATACAGAAGTGGGTGCCGAAGCCGAACGCAAGGTGGCTGTTGGGATTGCGCCGAATGTCGAAGCGCTCCGGATCCTCGAACACCGCCTCATCGAAGTTCGCCGCTTCGAACAGCAGCATGATCTTCTCACCCTGCTTGAGCTCGGTGCCGTAGAACTCGGTGTCGGCGGTCAACGTGCGGCACATGTTCTTCACCGGCGAGGTCCAGCGCAGCATCTCCTCGATGGCCCCGGGCAACAGGCTCGAGTCCGCGCGAAGCTGGTCCCACTGATCGCGGTGGCGCATCAATTCCCCGGTGCCCCCCGACAGCGTGTGGCGGGTGGTCTCGTCGCCGCCGATCAGGATCAACAGGGTCTCGAAGATGATCTCGTCGTCGGTCATCACAGCGCCGTCCACCTCGGCGTTGACCAGGACCGAGAACAGGTCGTCGGTCGGGTCGGCCCGACGTTTGACGATGATCTCCCGGGTGAACTCCGTCCAGCCGGCGAACGCCTCCATGACGGCCTGAAACGTCGCCGACTCCGGGTCCAGGTGTGAGCTCTGCCCGGCCACCAGGTCGTCGGACCACTTCAGCAACTTCGACCGATCCTCGGGCAGCACACCGAGCATGTCGCCGATCACCGCCATCGGCAGCGGCGCGGCGATGTCGCGGACGAAGTCGCACTCACCGCGCTCGCACACCGCGTCGATCAGCGCGTCGCACAGGTCGCCGATGGAGGGCAGCTGGGCGTGCACACGCTTGCGGGTGAAGCCGGCGTTGACCAGTTTGCGGCGCACCAGGTGCTCCGGGTCGTCCATGTCGATCATGTAGGGCATGCCCGGCTGATCCGGCCGGATGCCGCCGGTGCTGGAGAACAGCTCGGCGTTGCGCTCGGCGTCGATCACCGCGGCATAGCTGGCCGCGGCGGCCTGCCCGTTGCGGTCCCGGAACACCGGCTCATGCGCGCGCATCCACTGGTAGGCAGCCCGTGCGCCACCGTCTGAGTAGAACGTGCCGTCGGTCAGGTCGACGTCGGGCCTCGTCGTCGGCTGGGCTTGCGCCATTACCTCGGTCATCGGCATCCTCCGGATTACAGTGGGCGTCATGGCCCTTTCGCAGCACACCATCGCTGGCACTGTGCTTACCATGCCCGTCCGCGTCCGTCAGGCAGATGTGCATTCCGCCATGTTCGCGGTCGCGGCGGACGCCGCGCAGGCGATGATCGACTACAGCGGACTGCAGGTCTTCCAGCACCGGCCGGGGCAGGCCGTGGTCAACCTGATGCTGGCCCGCTACATCGACGGCGACCTCGGCCGGTATCACGAATTCGGCACCGCGGTGATGATCAACCCGCCGGGGTCGACGACCAGCGGCTGGCGGGCGCTCGGCGATGCCGGGGCTTTCATCCACCACCTGCCGGTTAATCAGGAGTTCACGCTCGAGGCCGGGCGCACCATCTGGGGATTCCCTAAGATCATGGCGGACTTCACCGTTCGCGACGGCCGACGACTGGGTTTCGACGTGGCCGCCGACGGCGAGCACATCGCCACAATGGAGTTCGGGCGCGGATTGCCGGTTCCCGGCCTGTTCACCTCAAAGCCGCGGACGCTCATAGCATTCAGCCACCTCGACGGTGTCACCCGGCAAATCCCTTGGGGCATGAAGATTTCCGGGGTTCGCGGGGCGCTGGGCGGCACCAAGTTGACGCTGGGCAGCCACCCGTACGCCCGCGAGCTGGCCGCGCTGGGGTTGCCGAAGCGGCCGATGATGTCGTCGATCGTGGGCCACGTCGACATGACGTTCGGCGACGCCGAGGTGATCGGCGCGGGGTGACGGCCCTAAATCTTCGCGCCCCGCCCCTCCCAGTACGGGTCCCGCAATTTCCGCTTGTAGAGCTTCCCGTTGGGGTCGCGCGGCATCTCGACGATGTAGTCAATTGACTTGGGCAGCTTGAACTTCGCGAGCCGCGCGGCGGCGTACTCCATCAGCTCGGCGGTCAGCAGTTCATCCCCGACCACGCCGTCAGCCGGTTGCACGACGGCCTTGATCGCCTCGCCCCAGTCCTCGTCGGGCACGCCGAACACCGCGACGTCGAGCACCTTGGGGTGCATGATCAGCTCGTTCTCGATCTCGGCCGGGTAGACGTTGACTCCGCCGGAGATGATCATGTTGGTCTTGCGGTCCTGCAGGAACAGGTAGCCGTCCTCGTCGAGGTAGCCGACGTCACCGACGGTGAACAGATCCCCCGCGCGGTTCTCCTCGGTCTTCTTGTCGTCGTTGTGATAGGCGAAGCTCGATCCGCCCATCTGCATATAGACGGTGCCGACCTCACCGGCCGGAAGCTCGTTGCCGTCGTCGTCGAGCACCTTGACAGTCGAGTACGGCCAGGCCTTGCCGACCGAACCGGGGTGGGCGAGCCACTCGGCGCCGCTGATCTTGGTGCCGCCGCCCTCGGTGGCCGCGTAGTACTCGGTGATCACCGGCCCCCACCAGTCGAGCATCTGCCGCTTGACCTCGGGCGGGCACGGCGCCGCACCGTGAACGATGTTGCGCAGCGAGGACATGTCGTAGCGGGCGCGCACCTCGGCGGGCAGCGCCAACAGCCGCCGGAATTGGGTGGGCACCATGTGGCTGTGGGTGACCTTGTGCTCGGCGATCAGGCGCAGATTCTCCTCGGGGTCCCACTTGTCCATCAGCACCACCTTGTGGCCGAGCTGGACGGAGATGGCCGAAAAGTTCAGCACCGCAGTGTGATACAGCGGCGAGCCGCAGATGTGCACATGGTTGTCGAATGGTGCCAGGTCATAGAGCGCGAAGAAGCCGGCCGCGGCGACGGGCACGGCGTCGGGGTCGGCTCCGGTCAGCGGACGCTTGACGCCCTTGGGCTTGCCGGTGGTGCCGGAGGTGTAGAGCATGGCCGCGCCCATGGTGCGGACGTCGGGCCGGCCCTGCTCACCGGCGCCCAGCTCCGACAGCGGGACGAAGCCGTCGATCGAGCCGACGGCGAACCGCCGCTCGGCGGCCAGGCCGGCCTCATCGGCGGCGATCCGTGACGCTTCAGCGAACCGTTCATGGGCGACGAGGGCTTTGGCGCCGCTGTCGGCCAGGATGTAGCCGATCTCCGGGCCGGTCAGGTGCCAGTTGATCGCCACGATGTACAGCCCGGTCTGCATGGCGGCGAAGTACACCGCCAGGGTGTCGACGATGTTGGGCAGCACCATCACCAGCACGTCGCCGGGCTCCAGGCCCAGCGCCTGCAGGCCGCGACCGTAGCGGTCGGCGCGGGCGGCCAGTTCCGCGTAGGTCAGCTGACCCCCCAGCACGTCGACCACCGCAACGGCGTCGGGGGTGTCACGGGCGATGTTCCACAGACCGGCTTCGCTCATCCGGTCAATCTAGAACGTGTTCTAGTTCTCTCGCAAGGCCAGCGCATCGGCGCGGATCGCACGCAGCATGTAGTTGGTTGCCACGACGTGTAGTCGGGTGCCGATCACCAGGGCACGGTAGGCGCGGCCATGGAGTCCGGGGAACGCCGCGTAGCTGCGCGCGCGCAACAGCGTCGCGCCACCGGGATCATCGCTGAGCTCGAAGACCAGTCGATACCGCGAGAACCGATGCCGCCCGACCAGACTGATGCGCCGCTGCTCGATGCTCTCGGCAACCGCGAACCCCGCCCGGGGCTGCAGGCCGAGCGGCACCAGCAGCGGATTGCGCTTGACGCTGCTCAGCAACGACGTCGTGTACCGCTGCAGCGCAGCCCATACCGGCTCTCGCGGTGCGTCGACACGCACCACGTGCTCATCGATGTAGGGCAGTTCCTCGTCCATGCCGACGTCCATGGCGCTCGAGTACCCCCGCGCGCCGCTAGATAAGCGACGCCAGCTGCTGCACCTGGGCGGTGTCGCGTGCGGTGACGACCATCATCGTCACCCCGGCGGCCTCCCACACCTTGATCTGCTTACGCACGTAGTCGATGTCGCCGACGATCACGGCGTCGTCGACCAGCTCGTCGGGGATGATCTCGCCAGCCTTGTCCTTCTGTCCGCTACGGAACAGCTTGGTGACGTCGTCGACGACCTCGGAGTACCCCATCCGCCGGTATACCTCGGCGTGGAAGTTGGTGTCCTCCGAGCCCATGCCGCCCATGTAAAGCGCCAGGTAGGGCTTGATTCCGGCGAATGCGGCGGCGCGATCGTCGGTGATGACCACCTGTGCCGTCGCGCAGATCTCGAAGGTCTCGCGGGTCTGCCGCGCCCCGGGCCGTGCGAAGCCCTCATCCAGCCATTCGTTGTACATGTCGGCCAGCCGCGGGGCGTAGAAGATCGGCAGCCAGCCGTCGGCGATCTCGGCGGCCAGCGCGATGTTCTTGGGGCCCTCGGCGCCCAGCATCACCGGGATGTCGGCCCGCAGCGGGTGCACGATCGGCTTCAAGGCCTTGCCCAGCCCGGTGGTGCCGTCACCCGACAGCGGCAGCGGGTAGTGCGGGCCGGCGCTGGTCACCGGGGCCTCGCGGGCCCAGACCTGGCGCAGGATGTCGATGTATTCCCGGGTGCGCGCCAGCGGCTTGCCGAACTTCTGCCCGTACCAGCCTTCGACGACCTGCGGGCCGGACACGCCCAGACCCAGGATGTGCCGACCGCCGGAGAGGTGGTCCAGCGTCAGCGCGGCCATCGCACACGCGGTCGGGGTACGCGCGCTCAGCTGCACCACCGAGGTGCCCAGCCGCACCCGAGACGTCGACGACCCCCACCACGCCAGCGGCGTGTAGGCATCCGAGCCCCAGGCCTCGGCGGTGAAGACGGCGTCGAAGCCGGAGTCCTCTGCCGCTACCACCAGTTCGGCGTGGTTGGTCGGCGGCTGCGCGGCCCAATACCCCAGTTGCAGTCCCAGCTTCATCGCCTGATTTCCTTCCGCCTTCTTGCCCAGATTCCTAGAACCTGTTCTACTCGATGCCGTGACCGTCAGCGAACACCGCTCCGCCCTGACAGAACCGCCAGAACCGCCGTTGTCCGCTCCGCTGGGGCTGTCCTTCGACTACACCCGTTCGACGGGACCGGTGCTTGGCCAGTTCTTCACCGCCCTGCGTGAGCGCCGCATCGTCGGCGTCCGCGGTTCCGACGGTCGGGTGTACGTGCCGCCCGCCGAATACGACCCGGTCAGCTACGAACAGCTCACCGAGATCGTACCGGTGGCCAGTGTGGGCACCGTGGTGTCCTGGTCCTGGCAGCCGGACCCCCTGGAGGGCCAGCCGCTGCAGACCCCGTTCGCCTACGCACTGATCACACTCGACGGCGCCGATGTGCCGCTTTTGCACGCGGTCGCCGCGGACGGCCCGGGCGCGATCAGCGTGGGCACCCGGGTGCACGCGCACTGGGCCGACGAGCCGAAAGGCGCGATCACCGACATCGCCTACTTCGAGATCGGTGAGGACCCCGAACCGGTCGAAGCGGGTACGGACGATCGCGACCCGGTGACGATGGTGATCACCCCGATCGCGTTGGAGATCCAGCACAGCGCCTCGCACCCGGAGAGCGCTTACCTGCGTGCGATCAAGGAGGGCAAGCTGTTGGGGGCGCGCACCCTCAGCGAGAGCGGCGAGGCCGGCAAGGTGTACTTCCCCGCCCGCGAGGCCGACCCGGCCACCGGCCAGCAGCTCACCGACTACGTCGAGTTGCCCGACGTAGGCATCATCACCACGTTCGCGATCATCAACATCCCGTTCCAGGGACAGAAGATCAAGCCGCCGTACGTGGCTGCCTACGTGCTGCTCGACGGCGCCGACATCCCCTTCCTGACACTGGTTTCCGAGATCGACGCCCACGACGTCCGGATGGGCATGCGGGTGCGCGCCGTGTGGAAGCCCCGCGAGGAATGGACCTACGGCATGGAGAACATCGAGTACTTCGCACCGACCGGGGAACCGGACGCCGAGTACGACACCTACAAGCACCACCTGTAAGGGGAACCGCCACATGAGCACTCGCGATGTCGCGGTGGTGGGCTTCGCCCATGCCCCGCACGTCCGCCGCACCGACGGCACCACCAACGGCGTCGAAATGCTGATGCCGTGTTTCGAACAGCTCTACCGCGAACTGGGCATCGCCCAGACCGACATCGGATTCTGGTGTTCGGGCAGCTCGGATTACCTTGCCGGGCGGGCTTTCTCGTTCATCTCGGCGATCGACTCGATTGGCGCGGTTCCACCGATCAACGAGTCACACGTGGAGATGGACGCCGCGTGGGCCCTGTACGAGGCCTACATCAAGGTGCTGACCGGCGAGGTCGATACCGCACTGGCCTACGGCTTCGGCAAGTCCTCGGCCGGGCAGCTGCGCCGGATCCTGGCCCTGCAGACCGACCCCTACACCGTCGCCCCGCTGTGGCCGGACTCGATCTCGATCGCCGGATTGCAGGCCCGGATCGGTCTCGACGGCGGCCAGTGGACCGCCGAGCAGATGGCCCGGGTGGCGATGGACTCGTTCGCCCACGCCGAGCGGGTGGACGGCGTGGAGGCCTCGGACAGCCTTGACGAACTGCTGGAGCGTCCGTTCTTCGCAGACCCGCTGCGCCGGCACGACATCGCCCCGATCACCGACGGCGCCGCCGCGATCATCCTGGCGTCCGGCGACAAGGCTCGCGAGATGTGTGAAAACCCCGCCTGGATAACCGGTTTCGAGCACCGCATCGAGTCACCGGTGCTGGGCAGCCGGGACCTGACCCGCTCACCGTCGACGTTCGCGTCAACTAGGGCCGCCACCGGCGATGACATGCCCGCGGTGGACGTCGCCGAGATCCATGCGCCGTTCACCCACCAGCAACTGATCCTCACCGAGGCGATGCGACTGCCGTCGAAGGTCAAGCTGAACCCGTCCGGAGGCGCGCTGGCGGCCAACCCGATGTTCGTCGCGGGCCTGGAGCGCATCGGCTTTGCCGCCCAACACATCTTCAATGGTTCGGCGGGCCGGGTGCTGGCGCACGCCACCAGCGGCCCGGCGCTGCAGCAGAACCTGGTCGCGGTCATGGAAGGACGCAACTGATGGCTCAACTCGCCGCGGTGCTCGGGACCGGGCAGACCAAATACGTCGCCAAGCGCCACGACGTGTCGATGAACGGCCTGGTGCGCGAGGCGATCGACCGCGCCCTGGCCGACTCCGGCTCGACGTTCGCCGACATCGACGCGGTGGTGGTCGGCAAGGCCCCGGACTTCTTCGAGGGCGTCATGATGCCGGAGCTGTTCATGGCCGACGCCATGGGCGCCACCGGCAAGCCGCTGATCCGGGTGCACACCGCCGGGTCGGTGGGCGGCTCGACCGCGATCGTCGCCGCCAGCCTGGTCAAGTCCGGCAAGTATCGCCGGGTGCTGGCGATGTCATGGGAGAAGCAGTCCGAGTCCAATGCCATGTGGGGCTTGAGCATCCCGATCCCGTTCACCAAGCCGGTCGGTGCCGGTGCGGGCGGCTATTTCGCCCCACACGTGCGCGCCTACATCCGCCGCTCCGGCGCGCCCCTGGACACCGGCGCCAAGGTGGTGGTCAAGGACCGGCTCAACGGCGCGAAGAACCCGCTGGCCCATCTGCACCAGCCCGACATCACCGTGGAGAAGGTGATGGCCTCGCAGATGCTGTGGGACCCAATCCGATTCGACGAGACGTGTCCGTCGTCGGACGGCGCTTGCGCGGTGGTGATCGGCGACGAGGCCGCCGCCCAAGCCCACCTCGACGCGGGTCAGCCGGTGGCCTGGATTCACGCCACCTCGCTGCGCACCGAGCCGCTGGCCTACTCCGGTCGCGACCAGGTCAACCCGCAGGCCGGCCGGGACGCCGCCGCCGCGTTGTGGAAGCAGGCCGGGATCACCAGCCCGATCGACGAGATCGACGCCGCGGAGATCTACGTGCCGTTCTCCTGGTTCGAGCCGATGTGGCTGGAGAATCTGGGCTTTGCCGCCGAAGGCGAGGGCTGGAAACTCACCCAGGCCGGCGAGACCGCCATCGGCGGCAAGCTGCCGGTGAACGCCTCCGGCGGCGTGCTCTCGAGCAACCCGATCGGCGCCTCGGGCATGATCCGCTTCGCCGAAGCGGCGATCCAGGTGATGGGCAAGGCCGGCGACCACCAGGTTCCGGGTGCCCGCAAGGCACTGGGCCACGCCTATGGCGGTGGCTCGCAGTACTACTCGATGTGGGTTGTCGGCGCCGACAAGCCCGCTGGTTGAGAGGAACACCGATGAAAGCAGATCACCCCGCACACCTGGCCGGTAAGCGCTCCCGCGACGCGGTGGCGGCCCGGGACAAGGAAGCCTGGCTGGCGAACTTCGCCGACGACGCGATCGTGCAGGACCCGATCGGCCCGTCGCACTTCGACCCGGAGGGCAAGGGTCACACCGGCCGCGAGGCGATCTCGGCGTTCTGGGACAACGCGATCGCACCCACCGACAAGATCGAGTTCAACTTCTCCGACACCTTCCAGTGCGGTGACGAGGAAGCCAACACCGGCAACATCACCATCACCATGGGCGGCCACCAGATCGTCACCGAGGGTGTGTTCACCTACCGGGCGAACGCGGCCGGTCAGCTGGTCGCGCTGCGCGCCTACTGGGAGTTGGACCGGGCCGCGGCGAGCGCCCGCAAGATCTGAGGATCGACATCGGCTTGTTTCGGGGGTGCCAGAGTCCGCCATTGAACGAGAGCTGGCGGAGGCCCTGGGTCGGACATTGGCCGAGCTACGCCAAGAGCGCGGCTTGACGCAAGAAGTCGTCGCCCAGGCCGCGGGGATCAGCCGCAAATCTGACCGGTCGACCACCCGAGCAGGTCACTCCTGCTCGACCCGCTCCAGGCCTTCGCGGTAGCGCTGCGCCAGATCCTGGTAGTACTTCGGGTTCGCGTCGATCCACATCTCGGCGCCGGTACCGGCGATCGGTCCCTTGACGACGGCCGGGGAACCGACCACCAGCACCCCGTCGGGAATCTTGGTGCCGGACAACACCGTCGCGCCGGCGGCGACCAGGCTGCGGCTGCCGATCACCGCACCGTCGAGCACCGTGGCGTGGTTGCCGATCAGCGCCTCCGCGCCGACATGCGCGCCGTGCACCAGGCACATGTGCGCCACCGTCGCACCCGGGCCGATGTCGACGGGAACACCCGGCGGGACGTGCAGCACCGAGCCGTCCTGCACGTTGGCGCCCTCCCGCACCACGATGGGCGCGTCGTCGGCACGCAGAATTGCGCCGAACCAGACCGATGCGCCGGCGGCGATGGTGACATCGCCGATCAGGGTGGCGGTGGGCGCGACGAAGGCGGTCGGGTCGACGCGCGGCGAGCGCCCGTTGAAGGAGTACAGCTGCATCGTCCACATATACCAGGACTAAAGACCCTGAACCAGCAGGCCTTATTGCGCAAACAGGCGTCAAAACTGTAACGTGTTCTAGTTAGAAGCTGAGGGTTGGAGGCAACAGGTGAGCACTGAGAGCGCTGAGGTCGGCGTCCGCGAAATCGACACCGGCACGCTGCCGGATCGCTACGCGAGGGGTTGGCACTGCCTGGGCCCGGTGAAGGAGTTCCAGGACGGCAAGCCGCATGCCATCCACGGGTTCGGGGCCAAGCTGGTCGTCTTCGGCGACTCGCACGGTGACCTGCACGTACTCGACGCCTACTGCCGGCACATGGGCGGCGACCTGAGCCGCGGCACCATCAAGGGCGACGAGGTCGCCTGCCCGTTCCACGACTGGCGCTGGGGCGGCGACGGCCGCTGCAAGCTGGTCCCCTACTCCAAGCGGACCCCCCGGGTAGCCCGGACCCGCTCGTTCCCGACCGACGTACGCGGCGGCCTGCTGTTCATGTGGCACGACCCGGAGGGCAACCCGCCACCGGACGAGGTGCGCATCCCCGAGATCCCGGAGTGGTCCAGCGGCGAGTGGACCGATTGGCGCTGGAATTCCATGGTGATCGACTCCAACTGCCGCGACATCATCGACAACGTCACCGATTTCGCGCACTTCTTCTACATCCACTACGGCCTGCCCACCTCGTTCAAGAACGTCTTCGAGGGCCACATCGCCTCCCAGTACCTGCACAACGTGGGACGCCCCGACGTTCCGGGTCTGGGCACCAGCTACGGCGGCTCGGAGCTGGATTCGGAAGCCTCCTATTTCGGCCCGTCGTTCATGATCAACTGGCTGCACAACAGCTACAACGGCTTCAAGGCCGAGTCGATCCTGATCAACTGCCACTACCCGATCAGCCAGGACCAGTTCCGGCTGATGTGGGGCGTCATCGTGGAGAAGCCCAAGGGCCTGGACGACGCGACCACCGAGAAGATCGCCGATGCGATGACCGACGGTGTCAGCAAGGGCTTCCTGCAGGACGTCGAGATCTGGAACCACAAGAGCCGCATCGAGAACCCGCTGCTGGTCGAGGAGGACGGCGCGGTCTACCAGCTGCGCCGCTGGTACTCGCAGTTCTACGTCGACGCCGCCGATGTCACGCCGGAGATGACCGATCGCTTCGAGATCGAGATCGACGCCACGGTGGCCAACGAGAAATGGAACGCCGAAGTCGCCGACAACCTGCGGGAGCAGGCCGAGGCCGAGACCGTCAAGGCCGAGTAACACCGCCATGGCCCCCGAGGTGCCCGAAGTCGAAGCTCTGGCCCGATCCATGCTGGCGCTCTACGGCCCGCACGACGACCACGACGACCACGACGACGAGCCGGCGGGCGAGTCCGGCCCGGACACCCGGTATGCGCGGCAACCGCTGTTCCCGGTCGACCCGGACCACTACGAGGCGATACGCGCTGCGACCGAACGGGATTCGGAGCGCTACCTGCACTCGGGCCTGGCGCCGGTGGAATGCCGACACTGTCGGGCCACCGTCGAAGTGAAGAAGCTCGGGCCGGGATACACCTCAGTGCAGTGGAATTCGGCTGCCATGAGCCAGTGCGCGTACTTCACCGCCGAGCGCGAGGCCGGTCACGCCAGCAACCGCAACCGTGGTTGTCCCAACCTGGCCAAGAGCATTCGGCACGCCGTCGCCGAAGGCAACCTGGAGGAGAAGTCCAGCGCTCCCCCACCGGGCGACGGAATCGACTAGGGCCTCACAGTCCGGCGAAGCGCTCGTTGACCTGCTCGGCGGTCAGACCGTAGTCCTCCAGCGCGTAGTGGTGCTTCGGGGCACGCGGGCCGGTCTGGCTGGCCGCGTAGTCCTCGTCCATCGCTCGGCGGGCCTCGTCCGACAACGCGATACCGAACCGGTCGTAGATTCCGACCGCCGTTGCCACCGGATCGGCGACGAACTCACGGTAGTCGATGTCGCAGAACTGCGCCGGATCGTATTTGGCGCGTTGACTGTTGAACAGTTCCAGTCCGCGCGCCCAGGTCTCCATCTCGTCGATGCCGATCTGCGCGCCGACGAATTTGCCCGACTGACCCTCGGTGGTGTGCTGAGCCAGTGAGCACATCGACGCCAGGATGGTCGCAGGCGGCCGATGGCATTGCACCACAAGCGCATCCGGATACACCGCCATGATCGCATCGAGTGCGAACAGGTGACTGGGGTTCTTGAGCACCCACCGCTTACCCGGGTCGTTGAGCCCGATCAGCTGCAGGTTGCGGCGATGCCGCTGGTACGACGGCGTCCAGTCCCGCTCGGAGAGCCACCGCGAATAGCTGGGCAGGTGCGCCAGCGTCTCATAGGACACCGAGTGCAGCGACTGCCGCAGCAACTGCCAGCACTCCTCCAGACCGTCGGCGGTCATGAAGTGCAGCCCGGTGTAGTCCGGGTTCTCGTCATGATGCCGGGCGAACTGGGCAGCCATCTGCTGGTACACCGGGTTGGTGTCCCAGGTGTCGCGCGGTGGGCGGGGCTGCGGGAACTCGGCCAGCCACATCTGCAGACCCTGATGCTGCGGGTCGGCACCCAACAACCGGTGCAGGGCGGTGGTTCCGGTGCGGGGCAACCCGGTGACGAAGATCGGCCGCTCGACGGCGACGTCGACGTATTCGGGGTGCGCATTCCAGCCGGCTTGGGAGAGTAGCCGGGCCACCAGCGCACCGCGCAGGAAGAACCGGTTCATCTTGCTGCCCAGCTCGGTCAGATCGGCCTCATGGGCGTAGGAGTCCAACAGCACCCCGAGTGCTTCGCGGTAGTCGTCGTCATCCGGGCCGAAGTCATCGAGGCCGACCATCTTGGTGGCCGAGGCGTGCAGATCCTCAACGGTGCCGACATCGGTGCGCCCGGCCATCAGTTGTGGTACTCCCCGCAGTTGACGTCGATGACCTGGCCGGTGATGCCGCTGGACAGATCGCTGGCCAAGAACAGCACCGCCGAGGCCACCTCGTCCTCGGTCGGCAGTCGCTTCAGGTCGGAGTTGGCGGCAGTGGCGGCGTAGATCTGCTCAACGGTGGTGCCGTACTTGCCGGCCTGGTGGGCGAAGTAGCCCTGCAGGGTGTCACCCCAGATATAGCCGGGCGCAACGGAGTTGACCCGGATGCCCTGCTCGCCGAGCTCAGAAGCCAGCGACTGCGACATCGCCAGCAGCGCAGCCTTGGCCATCTTGTAGGCGCCGTACTTGGGCTGCGAGTGCCGGATCACCATCGAGTTCAGGTTGACGATCGAGCCGTTGGCCGCCGCCAGGGCCTCGGTGAAGCCCTGGGTCAGCCGCAGCGCGCCTAGGCCGCTCAGCTCGATGGCGTCACGGATGTGCTGGAAGCTGGTCTGCGCCAACGGCTTCATTGACGGAACCCGGAAGGCGTTGTTGATCAACACATCGATGTGGCCATACTCGGCCGTGGCGACCTTCACCAGGTTGGCGACCGCGTCGTCGTCGGTGATGTCGACGGGGACGGCCAGCGCGCGGCGACCGACGGCCTTGATCTGCTGCGCCACGTCTTCCAGGCGGTCGGCACTGCGCGCGACCAGCACCAGGTCGCCGCCTTGGGCCGCGATCCGGTGCGCCAGCGTGCTGCCGAGCCCCGGCCCGACTCCACTGATCACCGCGACCTTTCCGTCAAGCATTCCGGTCATCTTCTACCCCAGCATCCTGTTTGCGATCTGTTGCTGCCGCAGCGCGATCCGCGCCCGCCAAGCGTCTTGGGTGATCTTGTTGTCGTCGTAGTAGGGCAGCGCCGACGCCACCTTGTCGACGTCGACGAGTTTGACGGTCGGGCCGTCCGCCTCGGTCAGCGCGCGTGACACCCGCTGCCAGCGGAACTGCAGGAAGCCCTTGCGGCGGCCCAGCGTCTCGACCCAGTTGGTGACGCCGGGGTCGGTGTCGGAGACCACGATACGGATCTTGCCGTCCGGATCCGCCTGTGCCTGAGTGCCGTTGAGCGAGGTCTGATGGTTGATGTAGTCCAGCGAGATGTACCACAGGCTGCCCAGCTGGAACCCGAGGTAGGGCGCGTCGGTCACCGGCAGGGTGATCACCAGGGCCTGATCGGGCGCCAACTCGTAGTGTCCGGCCGAAGAGTACTGGGTGGCCAGGCCGCCGGGGGTGAGCCGGGGTGCCACCATCGTGTTGACCGGCAGGTTCAGGTAGAACCACTGCGGGAACGCCAGCCAGGTCTTCACCCGGTTGATCAGTTGCTTCCCCGCTGCCGCATAACGTCTTTCGACGAGCTCACGGGTCAGCGGGGGCGGCGCGGTGCCGACCGTGTCGGTGCGGGAGATCGCCAACGTTCCGCGCTGGGCGGCCCAGTCGTTGTAGACCTCGCGGATGACCAACTGCGCGGGCTTCTTCGGCCGGAACCGCCAGGTGAAGCTGCCGTCGTCGGCGACATCGAGTTCGCGGTCGTCGAAGGCCGCCTCGCTGGCCGGGACGTTGTCGTCGGTGTATTCGCCGCCGAGCAGCTGGAAGCTCAGGTCGGTGGTGCTGCCCCGCCGGCCGGTGACGACGTAGTCGTGGTCGGCGCGCACGACGGTACCGAAGTACAGCGTGTCGGGGTTGTCCAGCCCCATCTTGGTGAACGGCCCGGTTCCCGACATCAGGAAGGGATGGTCGCGTTCACCATTGAAGGCGGCGTGCACACACGCCTCGACGCCGCCCGCGAGGTACTGCAGGCCTTCGAGCAGGTCGGCCTCGGTCTCGATGTGACCGGCGGCGGCAACCAGCTGCTCCGCCTCGGCGATCGCGGCCGACAGTGGCTCGGAGTACATCACGCAGCACCCTCTCGGTTCAATATTGGACCATTTCGGTAGATATCTCGAACCGAGATTAGCCGGTCGGGGTAGCATGCTGCAATGGCTGTGCCAGAACAAGCGGAGACCGCAGCTCGGTCATCACCGCCGACCGAGCGGGTGGTGACCATCCTGGACTTTCTGGCGCACCACCCCGACCAGCGCTTCGGCCTGTCCGAACTGGCCCGCCGCACCGGCCTGTCCAAGCCGACCTGTCTGGGTATCGCGACGACCCTGACCGCGGTGGGTTACCTGATGCGTGACGATCTGGACAAGACCTATCGACTCGGTCCGGGGCTGATCTCGCTCGGTCGCGCCGCGCAGCAGTCACTGCGGGTCGGCCCGGAAGCACGTGACGAACTGCGACGGCTCTCGCAGGACTTCGCCACTTCCGCCGCGCTGAGCGCGGTGGTCGACGATCGGATCACCGTGCTGGAACTGGTCGCCGCGCCCGATGCACATCTGGGCGTGCAGGCCGGGCAGAGCTATCCGTTTGCACCGCCGGTGGGGCTGATGTTCGTGCTCTGGGACGAGCGCGCACTACAGGATTGGCTGGCCCGCCAGCCCACCATTCCGCTGCGCGCCGAGAGCGAGCGGCTGCAGCGCGTGGTCGACGAGTGCCGGGCCAACGGCTACCTGGTGGAGCGGCTGACCCCGGGCGGGCAACGGCTTTACGGCCTGATGGCCGGCCTGTCCAGTAACCTCCCGGACGAATTGCGGGCGCTGCTGGCCGAATTGGTCTCCGATATCGGAGAGCGGGTGTACCTGCGTAGCGAGGCCGGCGGCCGGGGCCGCCACGACATCAGCGTCATCTCCGCTCCGGTCTATGACGATCACCAACGTCAGGTGATGGTCGTGTCACTGCACGCCCAGCGTGGGCTCACCGACTCCGAGATCACCCGATGGGCCCGCGGTCTGATGCGCGCCGCCGACGCGCTCACCGCGCAGCTCGGCGGCACCAAGCCGAAGCCGCCGGCATGACCCTGACAGCGGCCGACCGGCTGAAGCTGTCCGAGCTGGTGCACCGCTACGCCGGATACGTCGACGCCCGCCGATTCGACGATCTGGCCGAATTGTTCGCCGCCGACGCCGAATTGATCCTGCCGAAACCGCCAGAACACCTCGAGCCGTGCGTGCGTCACAACGGGCACGCCGGAGTGCTCGACGCGATGACCGCACTGACCGGCATCACCCGGACACACCACGGCATCCTCGGGGAGATCTACACCTCCGAGAGCGATGCCACCGACACGGCGACCGGCGACATCACCGGGGTGGCGCACCACTGGATCGAGGCCGACGGCAAGATCACCGACCACGCCTGGTACCTGCGCTACCGCGACACCTACCACCGCGTCGGGCCGGGCTGGCGGATCGCGTTGCGCGCCTTGACCATCGATGCGATAGAGACCCGAACGACACGGCAGGTTCGACCATGACCAGACCGCAGATCTCGCTGCAGCTCAAGACTTTCACCGACGATCCTGACCATGACTGGGGTGCCACGCTGGCGTTGGGCCGGGCTATGGACGCCGCCGGGGTGGACCGTGTGGTGGTCTCCGATCACGTGGTGTTCGGCGAGAACCCGGATGCCTACGCGGATCCTCGGCTCGGCGGGATCACCGGCGGACGCCAGCCGACCGGTCCCGACGGGCAGTGGCTGGACCCGCTGATCGTGCTGACCGCGCTGGCGGCCACTACCAGCAGAATCCGACTGGGCACCGCGATACTTTTGGCGGCGCTGCGCCGTCCGGCGGTGCTCGCCAAGGAGTTGGCCACCCTGGACGTGCTCTCGGGTGGGCGGCTGGATCTCGGTGTGGGGGTCGGTTGGCAGCGCGAGGAGTACGAGGCCGCGGGGTTGGCCTTCGAGAACCGTGGTCGGCTGCTCGATCACACCCTGGAGGTGTGTCAGTCGCTGTGGACCGAGCAGCGCAGCAGCTACCACTCGGCGGAGCTGTCCTTCGACAATATCCACCAGATGCCCAAACCAGCGCAGCCACACGGTGTTCCGATCTGGGTCAGCGGTACCGTGAACGACGCGGTGGCGCGCCGGCTGGCCCGGTTCGGCACCGGCTGGATTCCCTGGGGCCCGGCGATGCGCGACCCGGCCGGCGCCATCGCCGCGATGAGGGACCGCATCAGCACCCTCGGTGGCGACCCGGCCGATCTGCAGGTGCTGGGCCACGCCACCACTGTCAAGCGCCCGGACGGCTCACTGGACTCCGCGGCCACCGCGGCCAGCGCGCCGGCACTGGTGGCGGCCGGCGTCACCGATGTGCGGGTGACTTGTTCACTGCCGCGCGACAGCGGCCGGGCAGGCGAACTGCTGTCCGAACTCGTCGAGGCGTTCCGCGCTGCCACCGATTGATCCGCCACCGAGGAGGGAGAGTCATGGAAAAGGTCATGATCGTCGCGCAGAAGGCCAACTTCAGCGAACAGTGGTGCCAGAAACTGCGCGGCCCCATCGCCGCACAGCTGCTGGACCTGGGACTGCCGGGAGTCGTGGTCAATGTGCGCGACGAGCCGGTGCGCGACTCCATGCTCGCCCTGACCACTCTGGATCCCCCGGCAGCCGCGGTCATCAGCCTGTGGACCCAGCAGTACTACAGCGAGGCGACCCGCGCGGCCATCGCAGTGATCCAGGCCGAATCCGATTCGGCGGCAGCCTATCTGGTGACCGAATCGATGCCCATGCCGCCGCCGGACCCGGGCGAGGGCGGCCGCACCCCGGGAATGGCCAATGTCGCGCTGCTGCGAAGGCCGGCCGATCTGGACGAGGCGACCTGGCTGCATCGCTGGCACATCGACCACACCCAGGTCGCCATCGACACCCAGGCCACCTTCGGCTACACCCAGAACGCGGTGGTCCGCCCGCTCACTCCGGATGCGCCCCGCATCGACGCCATCGTCGAGGAGAACTTCCCAGACGAGGCGGTGTCAGACCCGTACGCGTTCTACGGCGCCGCCGACCAGGCCGATCTCACCGATCGGGTGGGCCGGATGGTCGCCAGCGTCTCGAGGTTCGGCGCGAACCAGAACATCGACACGGTGCCCACCAGTCGCTACGTGTTCCGGACGCCGTTCGTCAGATGCACTGCTGAGACAGCGTGATCAGCGCCTGCCGCACGTGCGGGTGCCGTTCCAGATAGGACAGCGTCGGATTCGGGGCGCCCGGGTCTTCCTGCCGGCCCTTCGCGTCCAGCTCGGCTCGGACGTCCGGGTGCCGGTTCAGGTAGGCGTCGACCCCCTCACCGAACGTCTGCTCGCATGGTGCTGCGTGCGCCGCCGGGGTCAGGATCAGCGCCGCACCCGTCAAGGCCGCGGCCATGGCTCGATTGATTGCGCTCATCACTCGACCGTACGCCCGTACTCAGTTCACGCTGGCCAGAGCGAACGGCAGGACCTGCGGCGCACCGGCGGCGCGCAGCACCCGGGCCGCCATCGTCAACGTCCACCCGGTGTCGGTCACGTCGTCGACCAGCAGCACCGGCCCGTCCGATTCGAGCTTGGCGGGTTCCTGCCACGAACCGTTCAGGGCGACCACCCGGTAGGCCGAGTTGGCGGCCGTCACCGCCCGCCGCCCGTCCGCGTAACGCAACGTTCCCAGATGCGTCAGCCGGCCAAGCTCGGCCAGCCGCTCGGCCAGTGACCCGATCAGCACCGGGTGGGTGGCCGAGTCCAGCCCCATCACCGCGGTGGGGCGTATCTGCCAGTCCCAGCTCACCAGCACCGCGACCGCGGCCCGCACCACCTCGTCGGGCACCGGCTGATCCGGCTCGTCGAGCAACCGGCGCAGCCGGGCACCCCAGCCCAGATCGGTCAGCCGGCCGATGACCCGGCCGGGCTCCGGCCCGCCGGTGATCCGGCCGGACAGCTCGACACCCAGTCGCGACAGGCCGGAGGGCCATTGGCGGCGCGGGATGATCTCCACCCCGGGACGCATCAACCGCTCCCGGGTGGCCGCCGCGACCGCGGCGTCCACCACACCGTGGAATCGCGACCCGGCGCAGTTGTCGCACCGACCGCACCGCTCCCCCGCACGCAGCTGCGGGTCGTTGAGCTGGGCGCGCAGGAAGCTCATCCGGCAGTCATCGGTTCGCTGGTAGTCGAGCATGGCCTGCTGCTCGGCCCGGCGCAGCTCCTCCAGCGTCCGGTAGCGCTGCTCGTCGTAGCTCCAGGGCGCCCCGGTGGCCAGCCAGCCGCCCTTGACCCGGCGCACCGCGCCGTCGACGTCGAGCACCTTGAGCACCATCTCCAGTCGCGATCGGTTCAAGTCGACCAGCGGCTCCAGGGCCGGCGTCGAGGTCGGCCGGTCTTGCGATAACTCCCCGATCACCTTGCGTACCAAGGCTTCCGACGGGAAGGCCAGCGACGCAAAGTAACGCCAGATGTCCTGATCCTCGATACCGGGCAGCAGGATGACCTCGGCATGAGCGGTGGACCGGCCGGCGCGGCCCACCTGCTGGTAGTAGGCGATCGGCGACGACGGCGCCCCCAGGTGGATCACGAACCCGAGGTCCGGTTTGTCGAATCCCATCCCCAGCGCCGAGGTGGCGATCAGCGCCTTGACCCGGTTGGCCAAAAGGTCGGCCTCCAGCTGTTCCCGGTCGGCCGCTTCGGTGGAGCCGGTGTAGGCGGCCACCGCGAACCCCTGTGCCCGCAGGTCGGCGGCCACGTCGTGGGCCTGGGCCACGGTCAGTGTGTAGACGATCCCGGAACCCGGCAGCTCGTTCAAGTGGGCGCCGATCCACGCGGCGCGCTGCGCCGGGCCGCCGGCGGCCACCACCGACAGCCGCAGCGATTCGCGGTCCAGGCCGCCGCGCAGCACCAGCGTGTCGCCACCGCCGACCCCGAGTTGGCCGGCGACGTCGTCGACCACCCGGTCGTTGGCGGTCGCGGTGGTCGCCAGAACCGGTATGCCGGAACCGAGTTCGGCGATCAGGGTGCGGATGCGCCGGTAGTCCGGCCGGAAGTCGTGCCCCCAGTCCGAGACGCAGTGTGCCTCGTCGACCACCACCAGCCCGGCGCGGGCCGCCAGCGCCGGCAGTACATCGTCACGGAAGTCCGGGTTGTTGAGCCGCTCCGGGCTGACCAGCAACACGTCGAGATCACCCGCGGCAACTCGGCGCTGCACGTCGGCCCACTCGGTGACGTTCGCCGAGTTGATGGTGGCGGCATGCACCCCGGCCCGCTCGGCCGCGGCCACCTGGTTGCGCATCAACGCCAGCAGCGGCGAGACGATCACGGTCGGGCCGTGCCCGCGGGCCCGCAGCAGTTTGGCCGCGATGAAGTAGACCGCCGATTTGCCCCAGCCGGTGCGCTGCACCACCAGCGCGCGACGTCGCTGGACCACCAAGGCCTCGATGGCCGCCCACTGGTCGTCGCGCAGCCGCGCCTCGGGTCCGGCCAGCTGCTCAAGGATCGCCTGGGCGTCGGTTCGGTTCGGGTCGGTCGAGGACGTCACGGCACCATCATGCCGAGCAGCCCCGACAGTGGTTTACTTCGCGGCCCGCTCCCCCTGGATCTCCAGCGAGGCCCGCCTTGCTATTGCTCGATGCTCAAGGCCGCGTCCGCCCACTGACCAGCCATCCCCGATGGGACAGCGATCACACCTATTTTGAGGGGTACCGGGTGTGCATTGGGGCAGACTTCGATCACAGATAAATGGTATTGATACGTTTCTATTCCACCGTTGCCGTTTCCTAGCCACCCCACCGACCGGCGCCCTTGCTCGCCGTCATCGTGTACTGATTCCAAGACGTAGTGGCAGCCAGGATTGGGCATTGCCGCCTCGACATTCCGCGTGATCCGAGCCCGCGCTGCCGCGGCCTCGTCGTCATCCGTGTGAAACAGGTCCACTTGCTCGGGGTTCCGTGAGTTGAGCCCGGCGATCAAAGCTTCACCGTGCTTCTGTTGTTGCTCAACAGTGTAGGGCTGCATTCTGCGTAGCTTGGCATCGTCGGCAAGCCCCCAGAGGTACCCTGCCAACAACATCACGGCCAGAACAACCCCGATCAAAATGGGCAGCACGAGCACGATTCGTCGCCGAGACTTGAGTATGCGCAACACAATCACTCGCCCGGATAGTGCAGGTGAACGAATTCGGCTAGCGACCGCCCACCATAAAAGTCGGTCTCTGGCATCCAGTCATTACGAAAGTTGTTGCCGCCACCAGCATGTTGGTCGACAACGTCCACAAGGTGTCCGTTCTCCATCTTCTGTCCAACGTAAACAGCAGTGTGGTTGATGACTCCACTGGGGTCTCGATAATAGATCATGTCCCCCGGCTGCAGTCCGGCCTTCGATGGCGCGAGCGGGTCGAGCGCCGCCTTCGAAGTCTGCATTGGCGCCGTCCCCACCACCTCACCCCTTCCTGACTGCGTGATGAAATCACGGTTGTCCTGTGCAACGGACCACGTGTTAGACCGACTGTTTAGTGGTGTATGAAGGCCGTTGTTGTAGTACCAGTCGTCGATGTCGCCGCCACGCCAGTCGTCAAGGCCGTTTCCGACATCCTTGAATCCGCCAGGAGGAATTGTCAATACCTGTGGATCGGGGTGTTTCAGGCGACCTCCGTTTCG
>NZ_JAYJJS010000031.1:0-54443 GCF_020181635.2 Mycobacterium zoologicum
GCCCACTTTCATGCCGCCCCACCGAGGGTCATCCACAGGTTCTGATCATTGCTCCACAGCGGCTCGCCGCTCCCGCAGTAGGTCGATGAGCCGTTGCTGTTCCACAATGAGCGTGTCGATCCGGGCTGTCTCCCGGTCAAGGAAGCCGGCGATGGCGCGCTGCTCATCGAGAGGTGGCAGAACAATGTCGATTCCGGCGGCGTCGGCCTTATAGATCGTCTGATGGGTAGACCCCATGTTCAGTCCGCGAAGCTCGGGAGCCATCGACCGAAACTGGTAGTTCAGATACTCCGGTAGGAGGTCTGGGCCGCAGACCCAGTTCCAGAAGTCCTGGCTGGTGGCCATCGGACACGGCATGATCCCCGAGAATCCGACCGATGCGGTGCGAGATAGAACGACGGTCCCTGCCGGTAGCAGCTCTGCGGCGGAGTTCTCAAGCCCTAACTCCGAGATGCAGTTCGCGGTTTTTCCGAGGTAGGTGCGGTGGCCGTCGCGGATCTGCCATACATCGGCGAGGGTGAACCACGGGATTGTGGTGTTCTCCCAGTATTCGGGGTTGGAACGACTTGGAGTGTGGCCGGTCTTCATGGACGCGTAGCGACGGATGTTGGCACGGTGCCACCCTTCTGGGAGACCGCTGGTCACCGGATCTCGACCTCACGCAGCAAGTCCATGATCTTCGCGACCTGCTTCTCTAGGTCCGCGTCGATCTCGGCGAGGGGGCGGGGCGGAATGTACTTGTAGAAGTGCCGGGTGAACGGGATCTCGTAGCCCACCTTCGTCTTGGCGGTGTCGATCCAGGCGTCCGGCACATGCGGCAGCACCTCGGCGTCGAAATACGCCTTGATCGTCTCCTCTCGGCCGGCGTCACCGTCGGTGTTGCCGCCGTAGGTGAAGGGGATGTTCTCGGTGTCGCGCAGCTTAGAGTCCGGCTTCGGGTTGCCCTTGCGGTCCGTCGACACGTTCCCGGACTCGGTGAGCAGCGGACGCTCGACGGTCACAGTCCAGTAGGCGAAGTCGTCGGCGGTGAACACCTTCGAGTAGTCGGGATCGGCCTCGTCGAACGCGTCGTACAAGTTCAAGATACGGTCGCGCGCGTCGGCGTCGAGCTCGCGGCTCTTCGCGCCCAGGCTCTTTCGCATCTTGGTCCAGAACGAGGTCGCGTCGATCAGCTGCACCTTGCCGACGCGCTCCGGCCGCTTGGTGTTGTCGAGGATCCAGATGTACGTGGCGATGCCGGTGTTGAAGAACATGTTTGTCGGCAGCGCGACGATCGCCTCCACCAGATCGGATTCGAGGAGCCACTGCCGGATCAGCGACGGCCCTGACTCCGCGGCCCCGTTGAACAGGGGCGAGCCGTTGAGGACGATGCCGGCGCGGCCACCGCCGTCGTGCGCCGGTCGCATCTTGCTGGCCAGGTGAGACAGAAACAGCATCTGCCCGTCGCTGATCCCCGGAAGGCCATGTGAGAAACGGGAATTCAGCGCCAGCGCCTCTTTCTTCACCGACTCCTGCGCGGCCTTCCAGTCGACACCGTAGGGCGGTTCCGTAGAGGGTTTCGGCGTGTTGTAACCGCACAGCGCAATCGCTCCTTCGAGGGGGCAATACGGGCGTCGCTGCATGGGGCCTGCGTCTTTGCGGACTACACTGAAAAATGACCGAAAGTCCACGCCCGAGGCCGTGCACGTCGAAGGCCGTGGCAACTATCTCATCGAAGCGGAGCAAGCAGCGATGTCTATCACCCAGGGCGATGTCACCTCGCCATCCCAGATCAACCAAGCCGTCAAGGCATTGTTCAGCGCCCTCGGGACGCCATGTAGCCGCCAGCCGTGGGCGGACGATGATGTTGTCGGATGTCACCCGGTGTTCGGTCTCGCCGAGCATTATCGAGGTTATGACCGCGGGGACATTGGCTATACCACGAACCCGTACCGTGGCGATCACATGTCGATCCCCTGCTATACCGAGGACGGCGACGTATTCGTCCTGGACATCAGCTTCCACAAGGGAGACACGTTCATCGAGCGCGTCGACTTTCCAGAGGGACCGCCGCAGGTGCAAAAGGCTCTCTACGAACTGCTGGATTCCAGCGAAACGCGATGAGCGCCGATCAGCCTCTCCCACATAGTGTTCGGGCGGAGGTACTGAACGTCATCTGGGCGGCATTCCACTACCGGGACGACCTCAAGTCTTTGATGCTTGGTGCCGGCGTGTCGCCGGCCATCTACAACCGGTACGACAGCCCTGAAACCGCCAAAGTGAAGATCGCCCGCGCGGTCTTCGATGAGCTCCAGCAACTCGGCCCGCCGGGCTGGGAGATCCAACACAGGATCGCGGCAGAGCTATGCGCGATGCGCCGGCCAGCCAACGGTGTCGTCGATGTCAAAGCTGGCGGAGCTGCGCTCGATCAGCTCCGCCGCGCAGCGGAAGCGGCGAACGTCATCGTTGACACCGAAAAGGCAGCGATCGGGGAACGCAAAGCGCGTGCCGCACAGAAACAGAAGCAGATCCATGCTCGGCGAGCACTCCTCGACCAGCTGTCGGACCGATTCGCCGAACTTGCCAGCGACAAATCACGGACGCCGGGCGAGCTACAAGCCCGCGGGTACGAGTTGGAAAAGCTGTTGGTTGAGCTGTTCAAGGTCAACGAGATCGATTATCTCGGATCTCGGCGGACAGCCCACGAGCAGGTCGACGGCTCCTTCTTCTTCCACGGCTTCACCTACCTGGTGGAGGCCCGGTGGCGACACGATAAGCCGACAATCGGCGATCTGGCCGATTTCAAGTTCAAGGTAGACGGAAAGATCGACAGCACCCGCGGATTGTTCATCTCGATGGCGGGCTTCGACGATGAGGTGCTCGATCACTTCGCCAGTAACAGCGGCACCCGCAGGAACGTCATCTACATGACAGGGCACGATCTGGCCCTGATCTTCGGCGGCCACATCGGGCTCGTCGACGCCCTGTTGATGAAGATCAACGCAGCGGAAAGCCGGGGCGAGTACCTAATCGACCTCTTGCAGAGATGAGGTGGGGCCACGCAGTCGAGAATTCGGCACATCTTATTGGCGGATCACCCTGCCCAACCTCATAGTCAGCGCTGGCAGCGCCTTTGCCGCCCATTCCGGGCGGTCGTATCCGTGAGCGCAACATATTGGCTGAATAGCGCGTCTTGTCGTTCCTTCTCGGTATGGAGTTGAGCCGGTGCGTAAGCCTGATCGATCACGGCATCTACCGCCAGGTGAGCTTCGATGAGGTCACCAGGGATCGCATCTTCCTCGTACAGGTCGGCCAGTGATGCACCTCGGTGTGCTGCACGAACTGTAAGGAGGTGTTGTGCGGCTTCGCATGCGGCTGCGCATTGCCTGTCGGACAGCGGCGGAAGAGGAAAAGTGTAGTAGGTAAAGGTTTTTGAGAATCGTAGGTCGTTGCGGATGCGCCCGCCGATTGCTTTCTGCCAGATGATGAACATGCTCGAAGAGATGACGGCGAGCGCGAATCCCTCCGGATCGGGGATGAGGAAGTTAGCATTCCCACAAATCACGTCGGTGTCGAACCGTGCGGCGGGGTAAAACCGGCGTCGCTCACTTACGTGAGCAGGGACCGCGAGATACGAAGTAGACGGCTGGGCGATCTGACCAAACAGGTGTGACGGGTGATTGCGCGTGCTGGTTGTAGGACTGTCGCTGCCTCTTCGGTGTGCCCGCACCGCTGCAATGCGGTCGGCTAGAACTGGGCTGGCAGACAGGTCTTCTCGTGTCGCGTCACGTAGCCATAGGCACCATCGCTTGCGGTTGTGGATCAGCTCGCCGGCGCCGATGAAGCGCCGCAGATACTTCGCAGCGATGGGATCACTGGCCACGGCGTCGTATTCATCAGGCTCCACCAGGAGATTACCCCCGTCGTTTGGCATGCTGCCGAAACTGGCTGCTGGCAGCTGAGTGCACAGCGGGGTGCGGCGTGCATCGACGAAAACTGTTGGCCCATCAAACAAATAGGGATTGATATTGGCCGCGGTGTGCATCTCGGGCTCGCCACGGCCACCGTCGGGATAGGTCCACAGTATCGGTGCGGGCGTCGTCGCACGATCGAACCCGACGATGGACACATGCACTCCAGCGCGGCCCGGCGCCTCGGAATCCCACAGCATTGACTTGTGGGCAAATCTGCAACGCCAATCCGAGTTGAGTATGCGGCGCCACAGCCTGGCCACTGGTTCTCCCTGGCTGATTGAGCTGGTCGCGACAAACGCCCATTTTCCGGTGAGCTCGCCGAAGTACTCGAGCGTCTTGACGAACCACGCGGTGACATAGTCGAGGTTGATCTTGTAATCGTCCCCCCATACGCCGCGCAGGTCACCCGTCTGCTCGGCGCTGCGCTCGCCGCGACCGCCATACGGAGGATTGCCTGCGAGAACCACTGACTCTGAGGCGGGGCAAATTTCCTGCCACGGCATTCGAATTGCGTTTCCCACCGTGATATTCGCCTGCGTCTGAATCGGTAGTCGTTGTGGCGCCTCGCCAAAGCGCTCCTTGAGCTTGAGGTCGCACTGTCGGTCTACCAAGAACATCGCCGTTTCCGCGATTCGTGCCGGCCATTCGTCGATCTCGATGCCGTAGAAGTGATCGAGGGTCACCTTGAGCGCGAGGGTTGGGTCGAAGGCGAGTTGGGAGGCGCCCGCCAGTTCCTGCAGGCGTTCCATGATGCGGAGCTCAAGGTCACGCAGCTCACGAAAGGCGACGATGATGAAGTTCCCGCAGCCGCACGCCGGATCGATGTATCGGATCTCACCGAGGCGTTTCCAGAGCCGCGTGAGGACGCCCTTCTCGTCCTTCATGGTTCGGGCGCGGTCGAACTCAGCTCGAAGCTCGTCAAGGAACAGTGGGTTGAGGGTCTTGAGGATGCTGTCCTCGGAGGTGTAATGCTCGCCTAGTTCTCGGCGGGTCCGGGCGTCACGGACAGACTGGAACATTGATCCGAAGATGGCGGGGCTGATCGTGGACCAGTTCACTGCGCATGCATCGAGTACCGCGTTTCGGAAGTCTCTGCTGAGTGGCGGAAGAGTGATCTTCTCTCGGAACAGCCCGCCGTTGATGTAGGGCAGCGCGGCGTTGATTCCGTTCGCCGCGGCGCCACCGGGCTTATCGAGGGCGTCGAACAGGTCGGTGAGTTGCTCTCCGAGGGTGGATGCGTCTGCAGGTGTTTGTAGGTGCATGAACTCCAGGAAGGCGTCTGCTACCGGCACGCCATGTTGGTCCTCCCACATTTCGGTGTCGTCGCCGAACATCAGAAAGAGTATGCGGGCGAGGATGGTGGAGATTTCGTGATCGCGTTTCGTTGCGTCATATGACGCTGGATAGGCGGCTTCGAGCGCAGAGTACATGCGTGCCATGAGTTTTGAGGCCCGTTTGCTTTCGTTGCGGGCCTCAACGTCGAATGCTTCACGGACCTTTGTGAGCACGGTGTTGGCGTCGAGCACGGTGTCGTTCGGCAGGCGAATGACATCAAGCCGGGCAGCGAAGTTCGGATTGGCCCGGCCGTTTCGGTGCTGATGGCGCGTCAGCCTGGTCGATGTCGAGTTGTCCTTGATGCGGCGCGCCGGCCAGCGCCAGACTTGCTCCTGGTCGTTGTGGAAGATGACCAGTCGGTCAGTGGTGCTCTTGGCGATCAGCCGATCAAGTTCGGCTTCGATCTTCGAACCGGGCTTCTCATCGCAGACCCAGACGCGAAGGCCCTTATAGGATGAGACATTGGTGGCTGTGTAGGTCTGCCCGTCATCGGCGGTGTAGCTGATCGGCGTGGAATCTGGTGCACTCCAGTTCAGCTCGTGCAGAAAGAGTTCTTGGTAGAGGTGCTCCTCGACCAGGCTCAATGGGGTATCGGTCATGCTTCACGGACTCCGATCGAGCAGACGAGTTTGACGTTGTCGGTCTCCGATGATTTGATGACCAGTCGGTCTTCCTCATGGAGCTGGTTGAGAAGGTCGGCAATGTCATCGACGCTGTAGCGGTTCCGACGGGCCTGACTGAGCCGCATTGTTGCGTGCTCGGTGAGGGGCTGTGCGTGGAGTGCGTTGAGTGCGTCAGTCGCCTTCTGGGCGAACAATGTTCCAGCGAGACGCTCCCATACCCACTTGCGGATCCCTTTGAGGTTTCCGGCTGCAATTGCCTCGATGGTGAGTGGTCCGTGGATGAGCGCTGTTTGCCGATCAAAGTGATCAGGCCTCAGTTCTGCTGTGGGCGTGTCGATTTGTGCGCGGAAGGTGCGCATCGCTTCCAACGGAGTGAGCAGTCTCTCGACGGTTGAGCCGTCTGGATCTGTGGTCGATGTCGCGAACGCGTCGACGCCGGACTCGGTGCTGACGAAGCAAGTGACATTGCCCGCATTCTCGTCGATGTACTGTTCGCGGGTGCTGTGGACCATGTCCTGCATGCCGAGCACCCTCTTGGTGATCTGCGGGTGTTTGGTCTGGGCGTTCGACCAGACAACCCACGCCTCGCTCACGGCGTCGGCCTCGCTGTCGGCGTCGTCTGCGTCATCGCTGACCTTGCCTTTGTAGAAGTCATCGAGAATCTTGATTTCGGCGTCACCGCCGAAGAACTGTTCATCCGAACCGAAGGCTTCAGCCGCAGCTCCAAGGCGTGTACGGATGCGCTGTCGAAGGTTGATCTGGGCTTCGACGTTCTCGTGGCTGATGAGGTAGACGAAGACCTCGTCTGACTTTTGGCCGATACGGTCGACGCGACCGGCGCGCTGGATGATTCGGATAATCGCCCATGGCAGGTCGTAGTTGACGACGATGTGGGAGTCCTGCAGGTTCTGGCCTTCGGAGAGCACGTCGGTCGCGACGAGCACGTCGATGCCGTCCGCCGGGATTTCTTCAGTGGGCTCGTCCTGCCCCGGGATCTGGTTGGAGTGTGGTGCGAATCGGCGAGCGATAGCGGCCGGATCGTCGGTGTTGCCTGAGACGACGGCGACTTTGTCAACACCGGCTTCCTGGAGTGCTTGGGCGACGTATTCAGCGGTGTCGGCGTATTCAGTGAAGACCAGGACCTTCTCGTCGGGATGGTCGTCGCGGAGCAGGTCGACCAGTGCGTTGATCTTCGAGTCGCGGGTCGAATCCCAGCTGCCAAACCGGTCGAGCATGCTCGTGAGCGTCTGGTTGTCGCGTTCGAGGTCCTTACGCAGCGTTGTTTTGAAGACTGTGGAGTTGACCCATTTAGTCTTTGCCGGGAGGTTTTTGCGGAGTTCCTCATAGCGGCTGGCGAGCGAGCCGTGAGTTGTCGGGTCGTCCTCAACGTCTTCGTCGCTGACGGCGAACTGCTTGTCTGTGAACGACCCGACAGGGATGGGCAGATTGTTCTGGATCGCGTGTAGGAACAGCTCATTGCGGGCGCGTTGGCGCTGCAGCGACACGATGAATGAGTGCCCGGATGAGGACAACCGTTTGAACAGTCCGGTACGGACAAAACCACTAACGTTTCCTCGCCCGGAGCGGATGTCGTCGAGGATTTTCGTGTCTGACTCGGTGTGTGGTGCGCGCGGGTTGTCGTAGTCGGCTAGCCGATAGCGCGGCAGTGCGAGAGAGCCCACCGCGTTGAGCGTGTCGTTATCTTCCATGAGTTTCGCGGGATCGTCGTCAGCGAAGTCGTGGCTGAGCGGACGGGCGATTCGGGTTGGGAAGCGAAACTTCTCTCCGCTCGCGAACTGCAGGTACGGCCGCTGCTCGATGGTGCCATCGGGCAACGTCACCGGTTCGGTCTTTGCCGTTCGTTTGATGAAGCTGCGGGTTCGCCTCACCAGGTGATCGCTCATGAGCCGGCGCCAATCCTCGGCTTGGTCGGACCGCCGGAAGGCGGCGAGTGTGTTGATCTTTCCGTCGACTTTGTCGCGGAGTCCGGGTTCTGCGGCCAATGCGGCAGTGGGGACGATGCCGAGGTCTTCGTCGTCGTCGATGTATAGCGCGATCTGGCTGGCGACGTCTTGGAACGCGAGGTTGTACGGGGTTGCGGTAAGGAGCAACACTTTGGAGGTATTGCGGCGGATGTACTCGTGGATCGCTTCGTAGGCGATGGTGCTGCTGTTGCGGAGGTTGTGCGACTCGTCGCAGATGACCAGGTTGAAGCGTTTGAGCTCTGGTAGCACCCTGTCGGCCATCGAGTACGGGACTACGCGCCCGTTGATTTCGTATTCGTCGAGGTGCTTGGTCCACATGAGTTCGAGGTTCTTCGGACATAGCACCAACGTCGAGTAGTCCTCGGCGGACTGAAGCATTAGGGCAGTCGCGATGGCGGTCAGGGTCTTGCCGAGACCAACGACGTCGCCAAGCATGGTTCCGCCTCGGCGAACAATCCGGCGGGCAAGCGTGCGGACTGCGCTCTCCTGATAGTCGAGCAGCAGGTTCTGCATCGATGCAGGGAGGACGTAGCCGAGCCCGTCTCGGGCGTCTTGGGAAAGCGCATGGCAAACCTTGAGGTAGACCTCGAATGGGGTGGGTTGTTGGCTCGCAGCCCAGGATTCGGAGATCAGCTGGATGATCTCGGCGGTGATGGGCAAGGAAAACCGGTCGGTCCACCGCGCTTCGAACCATTCGGCGATTTTGTTGTTGGCGTCGGAGTCTTGGACATCGATGTTCAGCTCAAGGTTGGTCGTCAATCCAGCATGAGTGAGGTTCGACGACCCGACGTACGCCCAGCGAGAGCCGTGCTTCTTCCCTGGCGCATGGAACAGGTACGTCTTCCCATGTAGCGGCTTCTCGGTGAACACCTTCATCTCGACGGTGGCGTCTTCGAGTTGTCGCTTCAGCGTCCGAAGGGTCTGCTGCCCTTCGACGGTGGCCAGTCCTCGCATGAGCTGGTTCCGCAGGTGTTTGACGAGCTGGTCCCGGCGGGCCAGGGCCTTCTCCTGGTCGTGAACGTCGGACCCGTAGCCCGGTGGTTGAACCTCCCGCTGCAGGGCGTCGAGAATCTCCTGCGAGTCGGCTGGCGCGACCATTCCGATAAGGACCCGGGCAACCGGATCTACGCCTGTTCGAGGTTTCGTGTCGACGATGTCGGCCATGCTCGACCAGCCACGAAGGTCAAGATATCCCGTGGCAACGTCGACGGTGTCGAAGTCCTTGAGGGAGACGCGCAGTGCGTCCTTCAAGCGGGTGTCATCGCTGAGATTGTCGAAGAGGTTCGGCACGGGGGTTATGTCCTCGAAGTGTGGGCGATCTGGATTAACAATTTCTCGGCAACCCTGCCAGAGGCTGCTGTCGGTCACTTCACGGTGGGGTTATGCCTTTCTGCTGGTCGCAGCGGTACGATCTTGTCACTTTGGGCCCGATTCCATCGCAGTTCGCGGTTCTCAAGTGCCAAAACCTGGATGATGCGTTCTAGCTCGTGGATGGTCGTTGTGAGCGCGCTGACGTCGGCGGTAAGTCCTCTCACGCGTGCCTGGGCGTCGGCGGTCTCCTGACGCAGCATCAGCAGGATCGGTGGCTCAGTGTTGGTGTTGGCAATCCGGGCGCGGAACTCGTCCTGGAGATCGGTGTGCCGGTGAGTGAGGACCCAACGTTTAACGCGTGCCTCCTGCGCGAGCGACTTCACGGTGAGCTTGCCGTCGGAGTGCAGTGCCTTGCCGGCGATGAGTCGGTCCATCGCGTCGCGGATCGCACGGCGCTCGGCATTCTGGCCGTTCATCACGGCGTCCCGGTGTTTCGATGGGCGTCGACAATGGCCTGGAGTGCGGTGACCCGTTGTTGGAGCCGGCGCCGCAGAGGCATCGGGGTCGTAGGGGAGGCAATTTCGGCTTCATGCCGCGCGATGGCGTCGACGATGCCGGCGATGTTTTGATCGGTTCGGGCGATATTGCCGCACCCGGGCTGGCAGTGGGAGATATCGGGTGATCTCTGGTGGTCAGTCGTGGTCTGCCGACCGGGGTGGCACAGGGCCTTGGATTGGTCGTAGCAGCAGGTGACGAACTGTTGCGGGTTGTCGTAGATGCGCAGCTGGGGGTTGGCGCGGAGGGCGGCTGCCTGCTTGTTGCTCAGGTAGCGGCCTCGGAATTGCTGGTCGAACAGATGGACGGCTTCGGTGTAGCGGCGCGCGGCCGGGCCGCTGACCTGCTCACCGTTTTCGAGGCGCTGATGTGCGTCTTCGAGGTAGTCAGCTCGGGCTAGCGCTTCCTCCATCGGAAAGACATCCCTGAGGCCACTGGCTACCCGTGATCCGTAGCCATCGGTGGTGTATCCCCGCAGGTGTCCGTACTGCACGCCAAGAGCCACTCGGCCGCCGGGTTTGCGGTAGATGAACCAGGCCAGTGTTCGCCTGAACCTCTTGACGGTCACGGCCTCCTCGGGATCGGCGGGGATCACGTCATGCGCCCGTTCGAGTCTGCCCGCGGCACGATTGCTCCAGTCGATCAGGTCCTGGATGCGATCGCCGACCATGCGGGCGTGGACGGCCTTGCCGTTGTTGACCGGGCACGGCCACAGTGAGAAGGCCTCGATCGGAAACAGAAGTCCGGAGGTCTGGTTCAGCGCTTCCATCACGGCGATGGCCTTCGCCACGGGTGCGATGGCAAGCCAGGGTTGTTCCCGTTCGACACCGGCGGGTATCGCGTTGCCCGACTTATCAAGGGCGCCTTTGAAGGTTCTGCCGTGAATGCGGTACTGGAGTTGCCCCGACGCGGGATCGGTCAGGGTTCGACAGCAGCCGCGTTCCAATGCGCGGCACTCCTCACCTCGCATCCCTGTCAGGTAAGCGACAACCACAAATACGGCGGTCGCCAGGTGGCGGCACAACTCCTCGACCTCGTAGAAGTTGATGGCCGGGGCCCAGTCTGTTCCATCGATGGAACCCGTGATCGGCATGGGCAGGTGCGCTTCCTCGCTCAGCGTCAGGCCGCCGACCAGTGATTGCGTGTTGATCACCTTGGCTTCTTCGGGAGATAGACCGATCTGCCAGCCGATGAATCCCTTTGCCAGAGAGCGCATGTTCGGTCTGTTGCTGCTCACCCATCCAGGTAAGGTCTTTGATCCATGCCGCCGCTGCTGGACATAGGCGCGGAACCGCGGATAGGCGTCGAGGGCTTGAAGGCTGGGCGGAACATCGCGCGGTGTCGCTTTCAACGCCTTCGCTGCAAGGATGTCATCGCTGAAGTCGGTGACGAAACGCAGCGCCCACACGAGTAGGCCAGCCATCGTCTGCGGATGGATGGGTGTGGTCTTGTTCTCGCTCGACCAGTTCGCAGCGCCGAGCACCGAGGTTCGTCCGATAGGGCTGTTCTCCCATGGCGGGCGTACGAGGCGGTCAGCTTCGGCGAGGTAGGGAGCATAGAGCCAGGCACGGGTGACGGCGAAGAGAATGTTGCCCACGTTCTCACGTGATCCGCGGTGTCGTTTGAGGTGCTTGGCGTATTCATCGTAGATGTCGTCGGTGACCGCGCTGAACTCGTGAATGTCCTTCTCTGCCAACCACGTCATCCACTGCCGCAGGAATCGCGCGAAGGTGCACACTGTTGCTGGTGCGAGTTGACTGCGCGCGGCGGAAGATCGTTCCAGATCCTCGACGGGTGTCGGCTTGTTGATGCTCGCCCAGATCAATCGCTTGGCCGTGGCGACGTAGCGTGGCGGGAAGGTATCGAAGACGATGCTCAGCGTGCCCGCCACGGTGTGTTTTTGCACCAATGGTGTGAGATCCCACCGGTTGTCGCCCACGGCGGAGAGGTTTCCTCGCCGCGCTCCGGGCACGCGCTCGAGGTCAGCGATGACCGGATCTGTGTCATCAAGTTCAAGCTGACCGGTCTGCTGTGGCCACGGGTTGGCTGTTGCGGTACTCACGCGTCGAGATTCCTTCCGAGGAGCGCGGTGACGACTTCACGGTCAACGTCGCTGGCGTGGCGGCGGGCATCATCGATCTCGGCCTTGGTCGCGTTCTGGTCGAGAATCGCTTGCAGTCGGGCGTAGTGGTCTTGGTAGTCGGACTCCCATCGCGCTGGGGACACCAGGGTGGCGACATTGTCGAGGGCATCCAGCAGCGTGACCAGGCGCGGCAGATGCTCGGGTGTGATGACTGCGTTCGTGCAGGTAAAGCAGGCGAAGAATGAGGCCGGGCACGGTTCGCCCGCAGTCGCGGCAAATGGGCTATTCAAGAAGTCGGTGCACGCGGTGATGGCGGTATCGAGGTTCCCGGCAAGCAGCAACTTCAATGTCGGCACCGGGATGCCAAGCTGTGTCGCTACGGCTTCCGGGTCTTCACGGGCTGCGGTCACTTCGGCGGCAGTCAGCGAGCGGATCGCGACCGTGGCTTTGGCGTGGGCGACAGCATCGGCTTGTCCGTCGATGATGGTCTCGGCAGCCCCTTCGGCAGTGGTCGGGTCTGGGCTGCGGTAGGTGTCTTCACTGACGGATTCGCTGTTCTGCCGGGCATGTTGGTTCAGCACCTGCTCGGACAATCGCAGCCGTCGCAGACTCACCCGCAACAGCGCCCCGTCGTCTGCCAGCAGGCCGGCGTCGGCCATGTAGTGATCGCCGATGCCCGCGGTCAACCATTCCTGCCGAAACGGGCCACCGCCGGTGCGGTTCTTGTGCCGGTGGGCGATGAGCAGCTTCTCCGACGGGGTTCCGAGCTCTGCGAGCGCGGTGCGACATGGCTCAGTCAAGGCCAGAGCGTTCTCCCACAGTTTTCCGGCCTCGCCAGCGAGGATTTCGGCGCTGTAGCGATTGGTCCCTCTTCTCGGCTTGTCCGTGTTGACGGTGTACACCGAGTCTTCACCGGCACCGTCGGATGCCCTAAACGAGGTCACGGCGAGGTTGTCCATGACGGAGAGGTTGAACCCTCGCTCACACACGAGGAGGACCATCAAGCAATAGATCTCCCGTATCGACGGGAACAGTGCCTGCGCCGGATTCGACACACCAGCCAGATCGAAGCAGCCCTTCAACACCACCCGATTCGCGAGGTACTGCGACGGGAGCACCCCGTTTCGCGACAGATACTCCAGCAGCGATCCGGTGCTCCACCGCGACCCTCCGACCTTGAACGTGATTCCGTCACCGACATCGCCAAACTCGCGGTACTGGTGCAGCATCTCGGTGTTGGTCCGGATTCTGCGGAGCGCTTGGCGGATCTGGCCCTTGGCGGCACTGCGGATCCGTCCGAACTCGTCGCGACTGTAGGAATCATTCTCCGGCAGCCGTTTCCGAGGCTTCACGGCTTTCGCGCGCATCGCCTTCCGTGTGGTTTCGGGAAGCCGGGGTGACTCCGACAGCACGGTCCGCATGAGACTCACTTGCCCCGGCCAGCGAGACTGACTCTCCTTGGCCGCACGCCACGCCCACCACACCTCGGGGCTGAACTCGCCAAGCGAATGAACCTCGGGGAATTCCTTCTGCAGATGGGCGATCAGTTGCCGTGCGGCACTCACCGCCGCGTCGACCGTCGCCAGTGTGCGCCAACGGCCACCCGGTTGAGATCCATTGGCCAGTGCGGTGACGAGGTCGTCGATCAGTTCAGCGGGCCCGTGAACGTCATCGAATGAGAATGTCCTTGTGCGTCCCGCCTCGTCGGTGAAGCAGAGTTGCCGAAGATCGGGGTCGACAACATCGGGCCGGGTGTACCTGCCGGTGGGGAGTGCCGCAGTTCGACGTGAGGCCACCGCTCATTGCTCCTCGGTATCGACGATGCCGGGAGCAGTCGCGGCGATGTGCGTGATGAAGTCGGCGATCGATGCGTCCGCGGCTACGTCGTCGTTGAGGAACAGGTCCACCTGCAGGCCGGATACGGGTTCGAGATAGCAATTGCGCGTCGTTTCCACGTTCACGTGACCCAGCAATGTCTGAACCAAAACCCAAGGGTCACCGAAGATGTGGCGATACTCGCGCCGTTCGGCAGGGGTGATGCCCATCTTGCGTTCGTGTGCGTAGATCAACGTGACCAACATCCTCAGGGCGAACGAGTGGCGCAGCATGTGCGGATGACAATGAATATCTACCCCAAGGGTCTGACACCGCTTGTTCGCCGTGGAGAAGATCGCCTCCCAGGTGCGGTACGGCATCGGTAAGCCAGCCTCAGACAGCCAGAGCATCCACGGCTCAAGCCCACGATCAGTGGTGATGTAGAAGTTGAGGCGATCGGTCGCATCGAGGCTGTCCAGCGGTATCGTCCCCTTGGTTCCTTCCCGATTGGTGAAGTGGACCCGGCGATGCTTGTCGATGGTATCGACGATCTTGATGTCGGTCAGCGCGTCGTAGCGCCCTTCGCGGTGGGCTCGATGGACGGCGGCGGCTCGGGTTGAGATGATATAGTTGCCAATGCCTTTGATGGCCGCGGTGCTGATCCAGAAATCACGGCCGCGGCCTTTTGCGACCGCTTGGCCGACACGGGCCTTGGCGTATCGCACGTGGCTGTCAGCGCTGGGGATCTCGTCGAGAACCAGCGTTCCGGCCTCTCGCAGTCGCAACCCGCTCGACCACAATGCCTCAGCGAACGCCAGGTTGCGGCCGTCATTTCGTCCTCGCCAGGTCGCGTCCCGTCGCCCGTCGGCGCGATAGCCGCCGAGGCCGACGTCTCGCCAGCGCTTGTAGGCGCGGGGCGTCAGCCATTTCAATTGGACTGAGCGGACAGCGCTCGGCTGTAAATCCCTGCGAACAGAGTCCCCGACGGAGCTCAATTTGCCCATGGTAACCGGAGAAGTCGCGACATTGCCGCGCCACTGGTGCCAGTCGTAGAACTTCTTGATTGCGGCAAGATCCCGTGAAAATGTTGCTGCCCCAACACGGTCTCGATTCTGCGGGTCGCGTCGCCGCCAGAACTCATAGTCAGCAAGATGCTCAAACGTCGCGGTTCTCCAGTCGACGTCTTGAACGGAGAGGAAGGAGAGAAACAGCTGGATGTCTGGCGCATAGGACTCTTGCGACCCCGCCGCCAACGATTGGAACACGGGCGACCGGAAGAACTCCAGGACCTCAATATCCGGCCGGCCATCGGCCATCAAGAGAAACGGTTGGCCCGGACGAATTCCGAGCGCAGCCTCACGCTCTGCTAGATCCGGGAAATCAGCGAGGACCTCCGACCTCGCGGTGTACGGACGGTTAGGCGGCCGCGCCCAACACAGCCTCCAGCGGCAGCCGTCGTCGTGTTGTTCCACGGCAACAGAACCTGCCACAACACACCGACATTCTACGGAAGGGCGGATTTCCTATAACCACAGTCACTTTGGTCCTTGCTTTGACGCGGGCAGCGCGTTTGCGTGAGCGGCTGATCAGCTCCAATCCAGATCCCAGTTGTGTCTGTTCGGCGTGTGGGTCGTCGAGGGTGTCGGTGACGAAGAGGCCGAGGCCGTTGGTCGGGAGGGTGGCTCCGATATCCGCGAGGAGGTCGGTGGCGCGCAGCTCGGCTACGGCGAACGGTCCCATCTGCAGCTCGAAGCCGTAGAGCCTGGTGGCCAGGTCGGTCACTGCTCCGGCGACCGCGCCTTTGCCGTCACGGGCTTCGACTCGTTCGGCGACATGTTCGATGACCTGTTGGAGGTATCCGCCGGTGCCCATGGCGGGGTCGGCGATGACGACGGATGGGTCGGCGAATCCATCAGGTCGGTCTAGGCGTTGGACGAGGATGTCTTCGGCCAGTCGGACCATCTGCTTGATGACCTGATGCGGTGTGTAGTAGGAGCCGGAGAGCTTGCGGAGATCAGGGTCGTATTCGCCGAGGAACCGTTCGTAGAGGTGGAGATATGTATCGCGGTTTCCGGCACGGACTTTGGGCCAGTCGACGGCGCCGATCACGCGTACCAGCAAGTCCAGTGTTACCCGGAAGTCGTCGGCGACGTAGTCGGTCAGCAGCTGCAGGGCGCGTGACATCAGGGAGTGCTGCCCGGCCAGCTTGGTGCCGACATCGTGCAGGCTGCCAGCGTCGGCGAGGTCAATGTTCTCGGTTCGGGCCAGCAGTAGCGCGAAAGTGACGGCCTGAGCGTATCCGTCGGCGAAAACGTCGTCGGTGGCTGTGGGGAACAGCAGGGCGCGCCAATCGCGGGCCAAGCCGTGGAATGGCTGGTCGGCTTCCTTAGCGCCGCCGGCGATCGCGCGGGTTTCTTGGGCGAGCTGGTCGAGGACTTCTCCGCGCAGGAGCCGGCAGAGTGGTGCGACCTCGCGGACAAGTGTGACAACCCCGGCGATGTCGACGGGGTCCCACCGCAGGAAATCAGTAAGCAGGACTTCGAATTCGTCTCCGCAGGTGAGTTTGGTCCCCGCGGCACGTAGTGTGCCTCCGGACAGGTGCACAGGGTCCCCGACAAGGTCCCCATGGTGGTAGAGCCGCCATTCGGTGCCGTTGGTGTAGATCAGGTTGGGGAAGTCGCGTTGCCGTTCCCACTGGCGCTTGTTGTGGCCGGTGAAGGCTTCGGGGTCCAGGTTGGCTCCCGGTTTCTTGACCTCCAGATAGCCGGTGATCGCGCCGTTGACGCGGATCGCGTAGTCCGGTCGGACGCCGCGGTCCGTGTCACTCACCTCGTCGTGTGGCACGACCGTTAGGGACAGATTGTTGCCGGCGGCAGCGAGCAGTGCTTCGATGGGTGCTCGGATCGCAGCTTCGGCTTCACCTGGGCCGGCGAGCTTTGCCTTGCAGGCATCACCGAGTGCCGATGTCGCGTCGATCAGCCATTGCGCAGGCATACATCCTCACAGGTCGTACCGTATTGAAGACATCAAACACCGTCGCCGGTGCGATGCCGTGCATTTCTGAGCCCTTAAATAGCTTCTGGCTTATACGCCAAGATCCGGACTATTGTCCCGAGACCTGATTGTGCGCTCGACCTGGGCTTTGGTGATCCGGTCCCAGATGCCGATGTGGGTTTGGTAGCTGGTGGTGTGGTCGGCTCGCAGGGTTTCGCGTTGCTGTAGGGCGTCAGCGATTTCGGGCGGCAGGATGTCGGGGGCGCAGCGTCGGGCTTGGTCGAGTACCGGGTCACGGTCGGGTTGGGTGAATTCCTGGCGCGGGATTGCGCTGGTGGACAGTCGAGTGGACCAGGGCAGGTCTTCGTGGAGGAGTCGGAGTATCGGCGCGGAGGGTCCGTCGCCGTCGTGCAGTAGTAGCAGTCGGGCGCCGCTGTCGGCGCTGTGTTGGGCCAGCTCGGCCAGTAGTGCGGGGTCAGCTGTTTCGGCGTGGTCGACGACGATGGTGGTGGCGGTGTCGAGGGTGTGTGCGCCGGCGGTGATCTGTGCGTGTGTGTCGGCCAGGGTCATGGTGGTGTCGGCCAGGCCGATCTGGGTGGGGTCGGGTTGGGTCGGGTCGTGGCCGCACCACAGGATGTGGCGGTCGCGGCCGGCGGCTGTGTGCAGCGCGGTCATCGCGGCTACAGCGGTGGCCCGGTCGGGGGCTTGTAGGGCGGTGACGGTGAAGCCGCTGCGGGCTACCGCGGTGATGGCGGTTGCGGTGTAGTCCGGCAGTTTCACGGTGAGGGCGGGGTCGATGGCGAAGCCGCGTTGCGGTTGGTAGCTGCCGGCGGAACGCAGGATCGCGAGTTCGGTGTCCAGGTCGGTGATGTGGCTGAGAACGTGTTCGGCGCTGCGGGTTTCGGCCTCGGCGAATGCCTGGGCGACGGCGGTTTCGGCGCGGGCTAGGTCGTTGCGTATCCGGTCGGCGTTGGCGCGGGCGGTGGCCAGCGTTGCGCCATCGGTGACTCGGGCGTCGCGGCGGGCGGCTTCGACGTCTTCGGCGGTGACGATGTTGGCTGCCCCACCTGCTGCCTCGGCGCGGGCGGTCAGGACGGCGGTGAGCTCATCGCGGAATTGCTCTGCGGGGTTGGCCTCGGGCACAGCCAGCAAGGCGATGCGCAGGCCGGACTTGGCGGAGGCGATGTCGAGTTCGTCGGCGTCGGGGTCGGCTTGCAGGGCGGCGAGTTGTTGGCGGTGGTGTGCGGCGAGGGCCATGCTGGCCTCGTAGACGGTGTCTGCGTCGGCCCAGCGGGCCATGATGTCTTGGACGGCGAGCATGTGTGGGCGGTCGGCGTCGGCCCGGACCTGTAAGTCACGGAGCCGGGCGGTGGCCGCGCGGATGGCTGGCCCGTCACCTGTCTTGATCTGCTGATACAGCATCGCAGCCGCTTTGGTGGCGTCGCGGTGGGCTGCGCGCAGAGCGACGACGTTTGCCAGCGCCGGTGCGATCGGGTGCAAGGGTGGCCGCTCGGTGAGCAGGTCTTCGAAAGCCAGGGCGTCGTCGTCGCGGTAGTCGTCGAGTTCGTGCTGGAGGGGGTCGGGCGGTAGCTCGTCGATGCCGGCCGGGGGGATGAGGTTTCCGCCGTAGCCCAGGCCGAGCATTTCCAGCATGGCGTCGTCGGACAGGGGGTGTGCGGGCTGGCGGGGGTCGGGGATGTCGTGGAGTAGCGCCTCTTCCTCTTCGCTGCTCAGTGGAATGTCGGTGGGTAGGGGGATGTCGTAGTCGTAGGGGTCATCGACGGCGAACAGTTCGATGGCGTAGGTGAGCAGGCGGGCGTACTGGTCGACGGAGACCAGGTGGGTGCTGTCGGCGTGCAGGTCGCGGAGGTGTTCGTCGGCCAGGTGCAGCAGGTCGCGGGCTGACCATTGGTCGGGGTCGGCGTTGTCGATGGCGGCAACGAGGCTGGGGAACGCGGCGTCGGCGAGGATGGCTTCGGCTGCGGCACTGCCGAATACGGCCGTCAGGTCGGCCAGCCACTCGGGGGTCAGGTGATGGTCTGCGACGTCGAGGGTCGCTGGCTGGAGGCGCCCGGCCAGCCGCCACCACAGGGCCGCGCCGGGTAGTTGGTCGGGCAGGGGGCCCTCGTTGGCGGCGTCGGCCAGCAGGCGTGTCAGGTCGACGCCGGTGCGGGCCACCGCGGTGAGGTGGGCGGCCAGGTGTGTCCAGTAGGGGTCGCGCCGCACCCGTGGGTCGAGCCGGTCGATGAGCTTGTCGAAGCGGTTGGTGGTGGGGATGCGGTGGGTGAGGTGCTCATCGGCACGCCGTTCGAGATTCTTCTGTGTGCGCCGGGCCCGCACGGCGTACTGGTCGGGCCCGGTGAGGCGGGTGTCGGCGTCGGCGACGTCGTGGGCGGCGCGGAAGACCGCGATTTCGGCACGCAGCCAGGCCGGGGTGGAGGCCAGCAGGGGTTGCGCCCAGCGGGGGGCGCTGGTGTGGTCCCAGTCGGCGGCCTCGGCGCGGATCGTCTTGGCGAGGTCGGCCACCAGGTCTTGGCGCGCGCGCAGGTAGGCCGCGTGATCGGGGTTGTCGGTGAGGGCTTCGGGGATGGCGGGCAGCCAGAACAGGGGTCCAGTGGTGGAGGAGTGGGAGCCGCTGGGGTCCAGGCGCCAGTCCAGGACCGCGGCCGGGTCGGCCGCGGTGTCGAGGTCGGCGGACACGGCCTGTAGGCGGGCGATGGCATCGTGGCCGGCGATCGCGATGGTGGCCAGGTGTGCGCGCAGGGTCGGCCAGGCCGACGACTCGGTGATCTCGGGGCTGATCTGGGTGGCCGCGGTTTCGATGGCGGCCAAGCGCTCTGCGCCGAGGCGGTGTTCGGCTAGGGCGCCGATGGCGTGGGTGTACATGCGGGCGGCTTGGCCCAGCCGCTGGAACGGGTTTTCGGCGTTGTGTTGTTCTGTGGTCGCCGAGATTTGCGCGCCGTCGCGGGCAAGAACGCGTTCGAGGACGTCGATCGCGGTGTCGGGGTGGATGGCCTTCGGGGTGAGGATCTGGTGGGCGTCGGACTCTGCGGTGGACAGATAGATGTGGTTTTCGTCGGTGGCACGGGTGAGGGCGGTGTAGAGCTGCTGGCGGCTGAGGCGATCAGAGCCGACGACATGGCACGAGCCCGCGGTGGTTTTGTTGCCGATGGTCATGCCTTGGGCGGAGTCGATGGTGGCCGCATATCCCAGGGTCACGTCGGTGGCCACGTACCGGGCCGGCAGGGTCGCCCGGTGGCCGGTGTCCAGTTGAGAGACCGTCAACGCACCATCGGCGCTGATCTTCTCGACCTTCCACCGGTAGCCGTTTCGCACAAAGTCGCGGGCACCGCTGATCCGCAGCGAGCGCTTGTTGCGGCGGGTGGTGACGATGTCGCCGGCTGAGGCGCGTAGGCCGTCTGCGAGGGTGACTTCGCTGGCGTCGGCGTCGCTGGCGTCGGCGGCTTGGGCCTGGAGGCGATCGAGGCGGGCGCGTTCGTTGAGCTGGGCGACAACGGCATTGGTGGGGGCCAGCATCATGGAGTCGTTGCCGGCGGCGCGATCGGCGGCCCAGCGTTGGTAGGCCATCTCGATCACGGTGTCGTCGCTGCCGACGTGGATGCGGCCGCGGTCGGCGTAGAAGCCGAGTCCGGCAGGGTCGCCTTCGCGCAGGGCCAGACCGGCTTGGGCTTCGGCACGGTCCTTGAACCGCAGCACTTGGGTGAGGTTGAGTGCGCCGTGGGTGCGTTCGATGTCGCGCAGCACACCGCCGGCCGAGACCGATGCCAACTGCTGGTCGTCACCGACAAGCCGCACGCTGGCGCCGCGGGCCAGCGCGGTGGCGATCACAGCATCGAGCTGCAGCGTGCCGGCCTTGCCCGCCTCATCGACGATGATCAGGGTCTTGTCGTCGATCGCGTCGAACCACACCCGGGCCGGGTCGTCGACGACATGCGGATTGTTGTGTAGCCAGATGAACTTGTCGACGGTGTCGCAGTCGGAGTTGATGTCGTCGCGCAGCAGCTTGGCTTGGTTGGCGCCGGGGGACAGGCCCAGCACATGCCCGCCGGATTCTTCCCATGCCCGCGCCAGCGCAGCCATCGCCGTGGTCTTGCCGGCCCCGGCCGGGGCGAGGGTGAGCTGCACGCGCGCACCGGAGCAGGCCATTTCCTGCACCATGGCCTGCTGGCCGGGGTTGAGGCCACGTCCGCGGGTGGCCTTTTGCTCCAAGAACGCCATCTCGACGGCTTCGGGGGATGCTTGGCGGCCGTCGAGTTGCCCGGCTGCGTCGAGAACGCGTTTTTCGGCGGCCAGGATCGCGCTACTGGTGAACAGGTGGGTGCCGTGGGTGGTGTAGATGCTGGCGCCGTCGCGGCGCCGCAGAACCTCGGGCTCGTCGCGTTCGGCGTCGCCGATGCGGGCGTGCGGCCGGCTGAACGGCTCGGAGAGGGCGGCGGCGGTGATGGTGTCGGCCAGGGTGCGGTCCACGGCCAGACCCGCACCGCGTACTCGGCGTTGCGCTTCGGCGTAGATGTGGCCGCGTTGCCAGCTCGATCGTGCCTCGGAGACGGTTCCGACGACGAGGGCGGCCTGCTCGGTGATCCAGGCATCGGTGATGTCGGGAACGTTGCGCGGCTGGCGGGTGAAAACCTGGGCGAGCATGGATGCCACTGCGTCGTGGCTGCCGAGTTGCTCGACGGCCTGAGTGCGCCACGCTGCTCGCTGCTCGGCTTTTGAGCGGGGTTCGTGCTTGGCGGTGCGGGTCTCCAGGGTCGCCTGCTGGTGCAGCGCGATCGCTTCGGGGGTGGTGGGTTCGCGGCCGTGGGCGTCCTGGAAGGCCTTGGCGAGGTCGGTGTATCGGGCCTTGATGCGCATGCGCCGCGACGAGAAGGAGTCGCACAGTTCGGTGGGGATTCCCACGATCTCACGCACTGGTCTCTTGCCGCGTTCGGTGGCTGCGCGTTCGGCGAACACCACGCCGGCGCGTTCACTGGCGTAGGCCTCCAGGCGGGAGTTGTAGAACTCGGAGGCGGGCACGTTGCTCTTGAATATCGGTCGGCCATCGAGGGCAAGCCATCGCATGACGCCGTCTGGTCCTCGGCCACGGACCTTGTTGCTCACAGCGACGTGGGTGTGTAGATCAGGGTCTCCGGCGCGTGAGTCGCGGTGGGTAAAGCTGGCGGCTATGTAGCCTTCGGTGTCGATCTGGGCGACTCCTTGGGCACCCATACGCGCGAAAGCGGCGTGCACTTCCAGGTATTCGGAGATGGTGTCAGCCACCGCGTCGTCGTGGCATTCCTCCAGAATCGTAGCCAGCTCAATCGGGGCCAGTGCCCACAGCACGGAGTAGCTCTTGACCGGACTGAATGTGTCATCGTATCCGGCAGTTGAGGTGGTCTGATCGCGAGACTGGCGGGCGATAAAACCAGTCAGTTCTCGCGGGTCAGCAGGGGAGCGGCCGTACTGCTCGATGAACAGATTCCTGGCGATTTCGGTGCGCATCTGTGCGCGCAGGCTCTCGTCGAGGGGAGCATTCCACGGGCGGCTCTCGGACAGGTTGTGGTCGCGGTAGGCCACAGCGAGCCGCTGCTGTAGTTCGGTGGAGGCGTTGTTGATGATGAACGGCCGCCCGAGCTGTGTTGCGGCCTTGGCGGCGGCCTTTCCTGCCCCAGTGGCGATGAGATGCTCGGCGATCTGTGCGGCGTTGGGGTGCAGCCCTAACCCGAACAGGGCCTTCATCTGCGCTTCGGTAACCTGCGACCCCGGTTCGACCCGCCACATCTCCTGCTCGTGGCTAGTGACCAGTTCGCGGCCTTCCGGCTGCGCGAATCCTGCCAGCCCGCGACCGACCCAGCGCCCCGGGGTTTCACCCTTTTCGCTGTAGTAGTCACCGAGTGATCCTCGGCCTCGCTGGCCGCCATCGTTGGCAGCGGTGTGTCGGGTCAGATACGTGTATCCGTCCCCTGCGGTGAGCTTGTAGGTGCCCATCACGACCGCATCACCCCTCGGCCCTCGACTATCACCGAGTCAACGGTACGTCTGGCAAAGCCCAAATTGCGCCCCTCGAAAATCGACCGTTATCGAATTGTTACCTTAGTGCATGAGGTGTGTGGTGCGAAGGGGGGCTTGAAAGTGGGAGTGCTGGTGGAGGAGTACGAGGGGTAGGTGGGGTGGTTGTGTGGTGATAGGGGATGGAGGGGTGGACGGGGTGAGGTGATGATCAGAGTGTGGTGGGTTCGGCAAAGGACGTAAGGCAGTGATGGGTGGGCCGGCGGTTGGTGCCGGCCGGCGGGGTTTGTGGTGGCGTCGGTTTGCGGGTTTTGGCCTGGTGGGATGTGTCGTATGTGCGGGTAGGATCTCCGGCATGGAGAAGACCACGAGCCGCAAGTTGGCGCGGGCGCGTCTGTTGGAGCGGCAGCAGGAGGCTGCGGCCGCTCGTGAGGCGCGGGAGCGGGCGAATCTGGGTGATCTGACTGAGTTCATGGTTCGGTCGGCCCAGCTCGATGAGGTCGACGATTGGTTGGCTACCAAGATCGAGAAGGCGAAGCAGGAGGCGGAGCAGCGGCGTGATCGGCAGCGGGTTGCTGCGGGCAAGGCCTTGCACGCGATGCGTCTTCGCGGGGAGACGGTTTCTGCGATCGCAATACAGACCGGTATCTCCCAGGGGCGGGTGCGCGAATTTGTGCGACTGGGGGCCGAGGCCGCCGAGGCCGAGGCTTCACGGTCTGACGACGGTTCGGTCGGCGCTGCGGACGTGCCCACATCACCGGTGTCCTCGACGAGTGGGCACAACGATTCGGGTGAGTCGGCGGGCGCCAGCTAGGCCGTTATCTGCCGCCAGGTGGGCATTGCCCGTAGGTGGGAGTCCCAACGAACCATCGAGCGTGCCCAGCGGGGGCCTGGACGGGCGTGTACGGCCCGTTCGTGCTCGGCCGGGCAGTCACTATCGTCCCGATGTCGGGACGGGCGTCTGGGGCGGGGAATCACCGGTTGGGAAGCATCCGCCAGCGTTGGCGGGGGTCACGTGGTTGCGCCGATGTGCCGCGGTGGTGTTCGGCCGTTGGCGCGTGGTTGCGCTGCGGCTGGCCGGTTGAGGATTTAGGCGTGGGCGGCGCGTGGGCTGGCGGGTGCTGCGGCCTGCTGGCGGGCCCGGCGGGCTTCTTCGCGTTCGTTGTGTCGTAGGTTGGCGGCCTTGCGGCAGGGGGTGCAGATGGTCTCGCCGTCGCGCCAATGACGTTTAGCGCCGGCCTCGGTTCCGCAGGGCGCCCGGTGGCGGCGGCGGTCGGGCCGGGTTGCGCGGTCGGGCCCGGCGGCCTGGTCGCGTTTGAGGGCGTCGCGCTGACGTACCGACAGTCCTCCGAAGATGCCGAATCGTTCGTCTGCCTCGAGTGCGGCGGTCAGGCATTGTTCGCGTACCGGGCAGCGGGCGCAGACGGCTCTGGCTTGCTTGGCCTGGCCGGCGTCTCCCTTTTTGGGAAAGAACAGGTCGGGGTCGACCTGGGTGCACAGGGCATCGGATCTCCAGTCCCGGTCGGGCGCTGGGGTGCGGGTCGGCATTGCGATCGGCTGGGCGTGTGCGATGGTCATCGGTCTACACGTCTTCCTGTGATTGCGCCGTGTCGTCTGTCGGCGCGATGGTGAGTGTGGCGACTCGCGTGAAAGGTGGCGTGCCGGTGTGGATTGCGTAGCTGCCGTGGCGGTCCTCGACGATCCGGTCGCATGGCTGTGTTGCGTGGATGTAGGCCTGTGCGGCTTGCAGTGCGTCGGCGAAGTCGGCGCGATCGAGTGATTCCCACATCGGCATGGCCTCGGGGTCGTGCGGGTCGGTGATGGTGGCTGAGTAGGTCATGCCTGGGCCTCCTTGTCAGGCTGCGTGGTTGGACAGGGATTTAATGCGGTCGGGCCGGAATCCCGACCAGTGCTCGTTGGGGCCGGCCACGACGACGGGTGCCTGCAGGTAGCCCAGTCCCATCACGTAGTCGCGGGCATGGGAGTCCTGGGTGATGTCGACCATCTCGTAGGCGATGCCTTGGTTGTCGAGTGCCTTGTAGGTGGCGTTGCACTGGACGCAGGCGGGCTTGGTGTAGACGGTGATCATTGGGGTGTTCCTTTCGGTGGTGGGAAGAACATCCCGGCGGGGGGTGGGACTCGCCTCCCGCCGGGGGAAACTCATTTGGCGGTGGCCTGGTCGCGGGTGGGGGCGATCACGCGGCCGCCCATGATGGCGAAGGCGGTCATGGGGGAGTCCTGGTAGTCCACGGTGGTGCCGACTGCGCCGGTGTCGATGTCGAACCACGTGCCACCGGCGGTGGCGACCGTGGTGGCCAGGATGCGCCGGTAGACCGGTACGTCGGCGTTGACGATGCTGTACAGCGCGGCGTCGAGTGCCATGTGGGCCTGGGGCCGCTTGGCGAGGTCGCAGACGGCGATCAGGTAGGCGCCGCTGGTGTTGGTGATGTTGATGTCGGCACTGCGGGCCACGGTGGCGATGATGTCGGCCTGCGGTGTGGCCAGCTCGACGGCCAGGGCGTTGCGGATCAGCTCGCCGCGCCTCTTGGGCCGGTGCATGGTGACCGCGATGAGTTGGTCGTTCGGCACGTAGCCGAGCAGCCCTGGGAGTGCGGCCAGCACGTCGGTCACCGTGAGGGCGTTGTAGCGGTAGTTGGTTGCCATTGTGGGTTCTCCCTTTTCGAACTGTTCGGGGTGTTTCTGCGTTGGCTTTAGTGGCTCTTCATGATTGAGGGTGTAGTTGGGGTCTGAATCCGCCGGTTTCCAGGAGGGATCGGGCGATGTAGTTGGTGAGGTTGCGAAAGCCGAGAGCTGATCCGCGCAGGTGTTCGAGTCGGCCGTTGATCGCTTCGGTTGGCCCGTTGGAGGTTCCTGGCCGGTCGAAGTAGGCCAGGATGTCGACGGCGCGTTTCTTCAGGGTCCGCCCGAGCGTGATGAGCTCGCGCAGGGCTTTGGGGACGCCGTGGCTGAGGGTGTCGATCACGGCCTGCATCATCGCGCGGCCCGTGGCCCGGTTGGGTTCGCGGTAGGCAGCGACGGTGCGCTGGTAGATCGTCCAGGTGGCTTCGACTTCGACATGGGCATCGGAGGTGAACAGGGCGTGCAGCCGGGTTTTCTGTTTGTCGGTGAGCAGGCCGACGCCGGTGTGCAGGGTTCGCCGGGATGCGTAGAGCGGGTCGGTTTTGCGTCCGCGGTGTCCGCAGGTGTCCAGCTGCACTCGGCGCCGGCACACATCGAGGGCGTCACCGGCCAGCCGGACCACATGGAAGGGATCCATCACCGCCACCGCTTCGGGGAGCTCTTCGCTGGTGGCGGTCTTGAATCCGGTGAACCCGTCCATTGCAACTACTTCCACGCCGTCACGCCAGGATTTGGGTCGGTCGGCAAGCCATTGCTTGAAGGCCTGTTTGGAGCGTCCTTCGACCATGTCGAGCAGCCGTGCCGGGCCGGTCCCTTCGCGCACCGAGGTCAAGTCGATGATCACGGTGACGTACTTGTCGCCGCGGCGGGTGTGGCGCCACACGTGCTCATCGACCCCGATCACCTTCACGCCGTCGAACCGGCCGGGATCGTCAATGAGAACCCGCTTGCCTTCGGCCAGCACCGCGTCGTTGGCGGTGTTCCACGACACCGCGAGCCCCTCGGCGACTCGGGCCACGCTCAGGTGCTGGCACACGATGGCTTCCAAGGCCCAGCGCAACCCCCGCCGTGACAGTTTGGCCCGCGGCTCGGCCGCCTTACGACTGTCTTGGCGCCACACGTGAGCGCAGCCGGCGCACCGGTAGCGGCGGATGGTGACCAGCAGCCTCGTCGGCCGCCATCCGAACGGCTCGTGGGCAAGCCGGCGGGTCACGGTGTCGCGCACAGCACCCTGCTCACCGCAGCGGCGACACCATGAGTCGTCGTCGGTGATTCGGCAGGCCAGCACGGCCCGGTCGACTTCCAGGCGCTGCCCGGTCACCTCCAGTCCAAGCTCATCGAGGCGGCAGAAAGTGGTCAAGTCGGCGCAGGCGAAGCCCGCACCACCGGTAGCGTCGTGCACGTCGAGGTCTTCCTGGTGGGCAGCGTGAGAACTCCCATCTTCAGAAGACCTCGACCCCTACCCCGGTAACGACGCGCCGACCCGCCCTACACCTTCAACTGCGAAGAGCCTAAAAAGTTATATATTTAGTAGATCGCGTATCGATCGTCTTGGTAGGGTGCCGTGAGGCAGGTCACAAACGAGAGATTCGTCGAGAAGAGGAAGCGGCTATGCACCACTCGGCCAGAGAAGTCCGATTCAGCGTGTCCCGACAGCTTTCGCCGTATCTACCGAGCACGGACTGACCATGCTTGAGCATGATCGGAGCAGCAATCAGTTGGACGAGCCCTTCCACAGCTGGCTCGGCGCAGGCCATACGGACACCATCAACGATGTCATCCATCGCGCCGCTGAAAAGTGGCCTGATAGAATCTATCTCGACTTTTCGGGAGATCTGTGGACTTATCAGCAGGTGTACCAAAGGGCTCTCGCGTACGCTGCTGGGCTCGCAGAGTTGGGGGTGCGGCGGGGCGATACCGTTGCCACAGTTCTGGACAACCACATCGACGCTGTAACTCTCTGGTTTGCAATCAACTTTTTAGGCGCGATATCGGTACCGGTCAACACCGCTAACCGGGGTGAATTCCTGCGCCACCAGCTTGACGACTCACTGGCAAGTGTTGTGGTGGCGGAGGCTGACTACGCTGAGAGGGTTCTCGGGATCGCCGATGGGATCGCACAGCTCCAGACCTTGGTGTGCCGAGGTGAGAAGTCGGACGGCGCAGGCTTACCCTTCCGGATCGTCAATTTGGACGAGATCCGTTTAGAAAGCGCGGATTTCGCGCCGGTCTCGGTGCGTTCTGACGAGCTAGCGGTACTGATCTACACATCAGGCACCACCGGGCCTGCCAAGGGTTGCATGTCAAGTCACAATTACTATTGCAATGTTGCGCGCCGGTCCAACATCATGTTCAAACGCACCGCAGACTCCGTGGTGTGGTCGCCGATGCCCCTGTTTCACCTCATGGCCACTGCCACTGTGGTGCTTGCGACTGCTCAATTGGGCGCCCGCGCCGCTCTGCTGGAGCGGTTCTCGGTGTCGAACTTCTGGTCTGAGGTCGAGCGCACCGGCGCCACGGAAGCCGGCCTCATCGGGGCGATGGTGCCACTGATCGCCACGGCGCCGGACTCCTTGGAAATGAAACGGTGTTACGGGCAATTACGGGTTATGGGAATTAATCCCCCGACTGAGGAGATGGCGAAAACGGTCCGCAAACGCTTTGGAGTTCAGTTGGTCGCCGGCCAGGTCTACGCGCAGTCGGAAGCGACATTCATCACCTGTCCCCCGCCCGGCGAACAGGCCCCGGCGGCTAGCGCTGGCCGTCCGAACGATGACTTCGAAGTCCGCATTTTCGATGATGAGGATCGGGACGTTCCGCCAGGAGAAGTCGGCGAGATCGTCTGTCGCCCTACCCGTCCCCATGTGATGTTTCAGGGATATTGGCGGCGGCCCGACGCCACGCTCAAAGTTATGCGCAATCTGTGGTTGCACACAGGAGATCTCGGAAGGTTCGACCCTGACGGCTGGCTTTATTTTGTGGACCGCAAACAGGACTATATGCGCCATGGCGGGGAGAATATTTCCAGCCAAGCAGTGGAGGAGGCCCTCGCTGGTCATCCAGCGATCTCTGAAGTTGCTGTGCACGCGGTAGCCTCCGAACTGAGCGAGGACGACGTCAAGGCGACTGTTGTGCTGCGCGTTGATGCCGAGAGCCTGAGCCCAGAAGAGTTCTTTCGCTGGATCGTTGAGCGCGTGCCGCGCTTCGCTTTACCTCGTTTCATCGAGTTCCGCGACCATTTGCCGCTAACCCCGACGGGCAAGGTACTCAAGCACGTTCTTCGTAGTGAGGGAGTGACGGAAACAACCTGGGACCGCCAGAAGGCCGGCATCACTGTGCCGAGGCGATGATGCTGCAGCTGAAACCTTTTGACGCCCTTATGCCGCATATCGAGGATCGGATTGCGGAGCTTAAAAACACTCGGACACTCCTCGAATCCCACGATTCTCAAGGCGTCGTTCCTGCCCGCGACCTCGTGGTCGCAGCCAGCCGGAAACGCTCCCTGACGAAACGAATTAGAACCCGACCGAAGGAGATCTCATGAGTATGACGTCCGCCCCCGTGCATCTCTTGCCCGAACCCGGCGCGCTGATCGGCGACCGCATCGTCAGCGACGGATCAGGCGGTGAGTACGACCACGCCTATGCGGCGACCGGGCGCGTGACCAAGCGGGTGCCGCTGGCAGGCCCGCACGAGATCGACCTGGCCGCGAAAGCCGCTCATGACGCGCTTCCCGCATGGAAGTCGATTTCGACCAGTCAACGCCGAGATCTACTGATGCGGGCCGCAGAACTGATTCGCAAAGATACCGATCTGCTCGGCACACTCACCACGGTGGATTCCGGCACGCCGAAGAACGCAACTGAGGTGGCCGCAAGATGGTCCGCCGACTTTCTCGAATACAACGCGGGTTGGGTCGACCGGATCGGCGGCGAGATCCGGCCCGCCGATCAGGGTCGTCCGGTGCACGCCTACACCATCGACGAGCCGTACGGAGTCATCGGTGCGATGACACCCTTCAATGCCCCTATCATCGCCATGGCTATGGTGCTGGGACCGGTGCTCGCCGCGGGCAATACCATAGTGGTCAAGCCCTCTCAGCTGGCGCCCTACGGCGTAATTCGCGTCGGGCAGCTGTTCTTGGAAGCTGGATTCCCTCCCGGCGTGGTCAACATAGTCCCCGGCCCCGGGTCCACTGCAGGTCAGGCGCTCGTCCGTTCGCCTTACGTCGACAAGGTGTTCTTCGAAGGCGGGACGAAAACCGCTAGGTTCGTCACGGTCGCCGCTGCTGAGAGCGGGCCTAAACCGGTGGCGGCCGAACTCGGCGGCAAATCTCCGTCGATTATCTTCGATGACGCCGATCTTGATGATGCGGTTGCCAGCACGATCGGAGGCGGCTTCACCTTCGGGGGCCAGGGCTGCGTACTGGGCACTCGTCTTCTGGTGCAAGCCTCGATCTACGACGCCTACGTCGAGAAGGCGAAAGCTTTGGCCTCGTCAGTCACACTCGGCGACCCGTTCGCCGAGACCACCATGATGGGACCCGTCGTCAACGCGACGGCATCCGAACGAATACTCGGCATCATCTCCGATGCAGTCGAGACGCGTCAGGGCAAGCTAATCACAGGCGGTGAACGCGCGGGTGGAGAGTTGAGCGATGGTTTCTTCATCAAGCCAACGCTTTTCGCTGACGTAGACCCATCGACGCCGCTTCACCGTGAAGAGATCTTCGGACCTGTGCTAGTGATACTCCGGTTTGAAGACGAAGCAGAAGCCCTGCGAATTGCCAACGACACCGAGTACGGCTTGGGCGCCTACGTCTACACCAACGATGTTGGACGCGTGCACCGCATGACAGCCGGCCTCGAGGCCGGAATGGTCTACGTCAACGGCTCGCCGTCCAACGGTCCGACGCCGGCGCTGCCGTTCGGCGGAGTCAAGCACAGTGGTTTCGGAAGACTGGGCGGTATCGAGGCCATACGTGAGTTCAGCAGGCCGAAAACTGTGATGCTGTTCACCTGAGCGCCGACGCAGCGCAGTGCACAGCAGAACGGTGTCTTTGGGGATTCAATGAAAGATTACTTCGGCTATTCGGATCAAATCTGCGTCATCACGGGCGCAGCGTCAGGCATGGGCAAGGCGGCAACGGAGATGCTCGTCGATCTTGGCGCGAAGGTCTACGCTCTCGATGCCAACGATGTCACCACTTCGGGGATCGCCGAGTTCGTCCACGTGAACTTGAGTGACCGGGCAGCCATCGACGCCGCCTTCTCGCGACTGCCAGACCGCATCGATAAGTTTTTCGGCGTGGCCGGACTTTCCGGCGTGAGAACGGACTACCACACAACCGTGACAGTGAACTTCATCGCTAACAAATACATCACCGACGAATACCTTGACAAGAGGATCAGCGCCGGCGGGGCGATCGCTTTTATCACCTCGACGGGCGGCACCCACTGGCACCGGTACAGGTGGGAATACAAGCGGCTGCTGGAGGCGGAGGGGTGGGATGCAACTGCGGCAGAGCTGCGCAGAATCGCTCCGCAAGACGGGTTTGGGCCCTTCGCGTACGCCTTATCCAAGCGATGCTTAAACGCCTATGCCGCAAACAGGATGGTGCACTTCGCTGGAAAGGGGGTAAGGGTGAACGTCGTGCTGCCGGCCAGCTCTGACACCGGTATGAGAAGTGAGTTCGCCCAACTCGTCGGCTCAGAGCAAACGCTCGTAGAGCAGACTGGAATGGCGGGAAGACTGGCCGAGCCCAGAGAGATGGCCGAGCCTCTAATTTTCCTCAACAGCAACATGTCCTCGTTCATCACCGGGTGCAGACTTATGGTCGACTACGGGGACGAAACGCTGAAGTTGTTGAAGCTCAAGAAGGACCTGCAGAACGCGCCGGTGGCGTTGAAGATATACAACACGAGAATCGCCAGGACGCTCTTGCGAAGATATATCGATAGGGCATAGGCATGAACCTGCCATCGGTTTGCGCTCGCGAAAGACTGGTTTTCGCGCAGGCTCCCTTTTGGCGACACTCCCGGCGGGCGACCTTACCAGCGTCGCAGGCTACGGGACTCGTGGAACCGCTAGCTCACAGACGAATTCATAAGATTGGAGATCGGTTGTGAAGAGCCAGTTGTCGGTGGTTGATTCTGCTTTCGTGCATCTAGAAAGTATCTCGCCCTGGAACGGAGGAGTGGTACTGATCTATGACCGGTCGACGGCTCAAGGCGAGGTCACCTTCGATGATCTCCTCAAGCATTTCAAGGAACGATTGCACCTGGTCGATGCGCTGCGAATAAAGCTGGCAAGGGTTCCTGGAAACCTTGATCGTCCGTACTGGGCCGAAGATCCTCGCATTGACCTCGAATACCACATGAGTCACCTGGCGTTGCCGCCACCTGGGGATTGGCGCGCGTTTTGTCAGTTGGTCTCTAGGCTTATCGTTCGCCCGCTAGACATGGCGCGTCCGTTGTGGGAGCTGTACATGATTGACGGTCTGCAAGGCGTCGAACACTGTCCTGAAAATTCCTTTGCTGTCGTCCTGAAGGCGCATCATGCGGTGCTCGATGGCGGCGCCTACCGCGCCATCATGGGGATTCTGCACTCTGACCAGCCCAACTCGACACCCCCAAGGTCCGAACAGCCTGGTCATGTCGCTTCCTCACCTTCACCGGTCGAGTCGCTCGCACGTGCGGGTCTGCACTCCATCCAGGCCCCCGTTGTCGTAGCGCGCACCCTCAGCAAGGCTGGCCCAGGGCTGAGCCGGATGGTGCTCGGCAAGATCGGGCGGCGACTCGGCGGCGGCAAGCGCACGCCCGCGCCGGCCGTGGGGCGACCCGAGCGGTTGACCGGACGCGTCGGACCACACCGCTCATGGGGAGCATGCTTCTTCGACTTCGCCGACACCAAAGTCATCCGGGACGCCGTTGATGGCGCGACCGTTACCGACTTGGGTGCTTCGGTCGTGGCCGGCGCGCTACGCAGATACCTGAGCGATTGCGGGGAGCTGCCGACCGAGTCAATGAAGGCGGCGGTTCTAGTCGGTCTGCGTGCCGAAGCGGATAGCAATCTGCGCTTCGGCACCGAACAAAGTTCAACAGTGGGAAACAAGTTGACAGCTATGTTTGCTGACTTGGGCACAAATATCGATGACCCGATAGAGCGCCTTGCCGCCGTGCGGGCGTCTACCCACGGATCAAAGGAAGGCTTGAGCCAGGTTGGCGCCACGGCTCCAACAGCGCTTCTCGAGCTTGTCCCGGAATCTCTCCTAGCATCACTGAGCGGATTGATCGGTGCGGTTCCCGGCGGTTTGATGGGCAACCTACCAATGAGCACCGCCGTCACCGGAATGCCGGGACCGCCTGGCCCCCATTACCTGTGCGGCGCGAAGCTTGTTCATCTGTGTGGGTTCGGCCCCGTCAGCGATGGGATGCTCTTGATGAACATCATTGTGGGCTACCAAAATGAACTCGGCTTGTTTTTTACTGCCGATCGCGACGCCATGCCGGATCCGTGGCACTACGAGGACTGCCTTCGTCAGTCCTTCGATGACCTTCACAGCGCGGCCTTGTCACGACGGCCGAGTCGGACGGTCAAGAACAATCGGAAGGACAGTCATGACATCACCTGAATTCGAGTCACTCGGGCGGCCGCCGGTTGGCTACATGCGACTGCGACGTCAGTTGCTTGAGCTGACCTCGCCGCTTGAGGCGGTCGGTTATGTTGCTATGCGTTCGGCCTTGGCAAGGCGATATCAACCGGCGAATCCGCACGCCGTACTTGTACTGCCGGGCGGTATGGGCGGTGATGGATCGACTGCTCATCTGCGGTGGGGACTCAGTGCTCAAGGGCACACCATTCACGGTTGGGATCAAGGTCGTAACCTCGGAATCACCGAGACCCAGCTGGTGGGCCTGCGGGCCCGTGTCGACGAGTTGTACGGTTTGCAGGACAGTCCCATCTCGGTTATCGGGTGGAGTCTCGGCGGTTTATACGCGCGTATGCTCGGCCGTGATCGGCCAGAAAAGATTCGGCAAGTTATAACGCTAGGCAGTCCTTTCCGGATGCTGGCCCATGATCGTTTCGCCCACCGACCGTTTGGTCGTCGGAATTGGGAGCGATTCGTCGCGCGGCATGCTGCGGAACTTAATTTATTGACAGTGCAGGAGCACGAACGCCCCCCATTAACTGTGCCGGCAACGTCGGTGTACACACGCAACGACGGCTTTGCGCCCTGGCATCTGAGCATAGACGCGATCGACCGTGATGCCGTCAACCCGCGGGCTGAGAACATTGCGGTGCGCGCTACCCACATCGGTTTGGCCTCCAATCCGGCGGTACTGGCAGTACTGTTCGACCGCCTCGCACAGCCGCTGGGCCAGTGGCGACCGTTTGTGCCCCCCTCGTCTATGCGGCGTCTTTTCCCGCGGCCTGCGACCTGGTCACATCCTGACCAGCGGCGCCGTTCAGATGGTGACCCGAAGCGTAAGCAGGATCAGAGCCAGCGTCGACTGGCCTGAGACGCACTACAGCGGTAAAGGAGCTCGCCTCGAAGGTCGGACAGGCGCGAGAGTGGACCCCAACTGTCGATTCGAGTTGCGCCACAGCCGATTCCGATGATTTTACTCAGACGCGTGGCCGTTTTGCCAAGCGGCACTCCGTTGGACAGGCGGTGGTCGTAGCAAGTCCAGCCACTCAGCAGTCAGCATCTGGTCGGCAAGCATGTAAAGCGGCTCTTCATGATTGAGGGTGTAGTTGGGGTCTGAATCCGCCGGTTTCCAGGAGGGATCGGGCGATGTAGTTGGTGAGGTTGCGAAAGCCGAGAGCTGATCCGCGCAGGTGTTCGAGTCGGCCGTTGATCGCTTCGGTTGGCCCGTTGGAGGTTCCTGGCCGGTCGAAGTAGGCCAGGATGTCGACGGCGCGTTTCTTCAGGGTCCGCCCGAGCGTGATGAGCTCGCGCAGGGCTTTGGGGACGCCGTGGCTGAGGGTGTCGATCACGGCCTGCATCATCGCGCGGCCCGTGGCCCGGTTGGGTTCGCGGTAGGCAGCGACGGTGCGCTGGTAGATCGTCCAGGTGGCTTCGACTTCGACATGGGCATCGGAGGTGAACAGGGCGTGCAGCCGGGTTTTCTGTTTGTCGGTGAGCAGGCCGACGCCGGTGTGCAGGGTTCGCCGGGATGCGTAGAGCGGGTCGGTTTTGCGTCCGCGGTGTCCGCAGGTGTCCAGCTGCACTCGGCGCCGGCACACATCGAGGGCGTCACCGGCCAGCCGGACCACATGGAAGGGATCCATCACCGCCACCGCTTCGGGGAGCTCTTCGCTGGTGGCGGTCTTGAATCCGGTGAACCCGTCCATTGCAACTACTTCCACGCCGTCACGCCAGGATTTGGGTCGGTCGGCAAGCCATTGCTTGAAGGCCTGTTTGGAGCGTCCTTCGACCATGTCGAGCAGCCGTGCCGGGCCGGTCCCTTCGCGCACCGAGGTCAAGTCGATGATCACGGTGACGTACTTGTCGCCGCGGCGGGTGTGGCGCCACACGTGCTCATCGACCCCGATCACCTTCACGCCGTCGAACCGGCCGGGATCGTCAATGAGAACCCGCTTGCCTTCGGCCAGCACCGCGTCGTTGGCGGTGTTCCACGACACCGCGAGCCCCTCGGCGACTCGGGCCACGCTCAGGTGCTGGCACACGATGGCTTCCAAGGCCCAGCGCAACCCCCGCCGTGACAGTTTGGCCCGCGGCTCGGCCGCCTTACGACTGTCTTGGCGCCACACGTGAGCGCAGCCGGCGCACCGGTAGCGGCGGATGGTGACCAGCAGCCTCGTCGGCCGCCATCCGAACGGCTCGTGGGCAAGCCGGCGGGTCACGGTGTCGCGCACAGCACCCTGCTCACCGCAGCGGCGACACCATGAGTCGTCGTCGGTGATTCGGCAGGCCAGCACGGCCCGGTCGACTTCCAGGCGCTGCCCGGTCACCTCCAGTCCAAGCTCATCGAGGCGGCAGAAAGTGGTCAAGTCGGCGCAGGCGAAGCCCGCACCACCGGTAGCGTCGTGCACGTCGAGGTCTTCCTGGTGGGCAGCGTGAGAACTCCCATCTTCAGAAGACCTCGACCCCTACCCCGGTAACGACGCGCCGACCCGCCCTACACCTTCAACTGCGAAGAGCCGCTTTAGTTTAATCGCAATGTCTACGATAGGCAACATTTACAATGGCTTATTTGAAATAGTTACCGGTCAATTCGCGGCGTCCCGAGAAACCACATGCTGAGCACCTGGCGCCCGTGTACGGCCGAGCATCAGCAGATGGAATCACAAGGGTTAGCCCTGGCGGACAGCACCTTTCACACCCTGCGAGACACCTACCCTCCTCCATGCAAATTTCGGAGAGTGCCACACTGCGGCAACCGAACCTTTCGGCGGACAATGGTCGATGAATAATTTCCGCGGAAATCGCTGGATGAATCGCCTACAACGGACCAAGGAAGCTAATTGCGGATGTTTCCCGCACGACGCGGAACGTCCGCCCCGGGGGGATTCGGCGGGGGACCGCGTGACCTGGTGAGCACCAGAGTGCATGGCCGGCCCCGCCCGTCGTGTCGGTGATCTGGCGTTAAGCTGCCTGGCCAGGAAGGTTGGTGACCATGGACGACGCAGGCCCTGAGCTCGACGAGGACAGAATCCTTGCCATGCTCGGTGAGAACGTCCGGGCGCACCGCAAAAAGGCCGGCCTTCGCCAGGCGGACCTCGCCGAGCGGGCCGGCCTGGAGCGGCCGTTCATCAGCCAGCTGGAAAACGGGATGCGCCGCGCCTCCATCGTGACGCTGGTGAGGGTCGCCGTGGGCCTGGGAACCACCGTCAGCGAACTGACGCAGGGCATGTAACAGCCGGTCACCGCCGCAGTCCCCGGGGTTCGCGGGCTGGTTCTAGATCACGAAAAGTGTCGTATTCCGTGGGTAACATCCCTGGGATGATGTATTCGGCGTTAAAGCTCCCGGCCGCTGAGGATTACGTGGTCTCGCCCGGCTTCGCCGGTGCGCTGATCGTGCTGGCGGCAATCGTGTTGTTCTGTGCGGTGCTCTATTCGGCGCGACGTTCCGCTGGCCGGCTCAATGCGAGGCTGGAGCAGGAGGATCGGCAGCATCAGGAGCGCCAGGAGGATCGAGACCGCACGGCGGTGATCGACCGCTGCTGGCAGCGTCTGGTGTGGCTGGTCGAGACCGCGGGGACCGAACCGGCCGCCCAATACGCCGACGAGGCGATTCTGGGCCTGGGCCCGGAGCTGGCGCTAGAACTGCTGCAGGGGATTCACCGTGACGCCACCGATGCGGGCGACGAAACGCTCAGTCGTGCCACAGCGGTGTACCTGACCCAGTACGCGCTGGTGCTGGGCAACCAGGCCGCAGCGCTTCCCGAGTTGCCTGCGCGCCGGGCGCCGGCTCCGGCGGCCGCGAAGGCTTCTGTGGGACAAGGTGCGAAAGTACCGGTGCGCAAGCCGCCGGCGGCCGCGGACAAACCGGACGCGGCCGGCAGTGGGCAAGCCAGTGTGAGCAAGGGGCGTCACGGGTGACCACCTTGCAGCAACACATCGAGGAGCTGGACTCACAAGGCTGGGCGTCGGTGACCAAGCGTGTCGCCGAAAGTGCCGTGGCCGCATCGAAAGACGTCGGGAAGAAGCCACCGGCCCACCTGTTGGCACTGGGCTCCATGACCGAAGCGCAGCTGGTCGAACACCTCAAAAAGGTCGGTAGGGTTGTAGCGCAGCGGCCCACGGCACGGATGCGGATCATCGCAGCCGAACATGAGCGGGCCCTGGCCGAGCAGAAGACCCGCGAAGCCCAGCAGGACAAGCGTGACGCGATCGCCGACGCCGAGGCCGCCCGGGAAGAAGCCCAGCACGCCGCCAAGGCGGCCGAGTCGGCGCGGGAGCGGTCACGCGCGGCCGATACCGAGTCAGCGCTCAAGGAAGCGCGACGGGCGACAGAACGCGGCGAGGCGGCAGCGGCCCTGGAGGCTGTGCGGGCCGAACTCGACCAGGCTCGCGTGGACGCGGCAGCCGAGGTCGACCAAGTCCGCGTGGGCGCGGCCTCGGAGCTGACCGCGGCGCGAGAACAGGCACGTGCCGAGGCGGCGCAGGCGGAGGCACGTCGGGCGGCCGAGCGCAGCGAGGCGGCGGCGGCCCTGGAGGCTGTGCGGGCCGAACTCGACCAGGCCCGTGCCGATGCCGCCGCGGATATGGCCGCAGCGCACGAGCAGACACGGGCCGCGCAGGAGGCTGCCGAGCGTCGCGCCGCCGAGCGGGTGGACGAGCGTCAGGCGGGGGAGCGGGCGCTGCGGGAGTTGCACGCGCAGCTGCAACAGTTGCGGGCCGATACCGATGCCGAGGTCGCGGCGGCACACGAACAGGTGCGGGCGGCACAGGAACTGGCGGCACAGCGGGTGGCCGAGCGGACCGCTGAGCGGGCCGCCGGCGAGCAAGCGTTGGGGGAGCTGCGGGCGGAGCTCGCGCTAGTGCGCGCTGATACCGCAGGTGAGGTGGCGGCTGCCCAGCAGCAGACGCGGGCTGTGCAGGCGCTGGCCGAGCAGCGCAGCGCAACGTACGCGCCCAGCGGTGAGTTGTTGAGTGTGCCGATCCCGCCGTGGGAAGTGCGGGCCGCAGCGCAGGGCATCGAGAACGTGCTGATGGCGCTGCACCAGCTGGATTACACCCTTGAGGTGGCCATGGTTGATGGTGTGGAGACTCGCGGCCTGGACACCGATCTGGTGCACGGCCTCGTCGAGACGGTGCAGCAGCAGTCCGGTGGGTTGCTGCAGGAGCTGCGGGATCTGGCGGCGACGCCGGGCACCGCCAGTGAGGTTGAGGCGGCAGGCGACTATGCGGCGGCGGCCACGATGGCCTGCCAGCTGCTGCTGCAGCGGATCAGCACGGCCGCCAAACGGGTGCAACACCGCGACAGCGGCGCCTCGGGTGAGGTCGTGCGCTCGGTTATCGGCATGCTTACCGATTCCCGGGTGCAGGGCCTCTTCGAGCAGCTGTTCGCCTCCGGTGGCCGGCTCTGATGCGGAAGGGGTAGGGCGTGATGGTTGCGGTGTCGGTCAGGTGGTTCTCTGAGGACGAGATTGCGTGGCGAACCGGGCTGGCGGGCAACCTGATTCGGCGGTTGGTGCCGTTGCCCCCGCTGGCGGCGGGTGTCGAGTACGACAGTGCACTGCGTCTGTACCCGGCGGAGTCGATGCTGGTTGCGGAGATCATCGCGGCGATGCTCGCCAAGCAGGTTCACCTGGTCTACGTCCGGACAGTAGTAAAGCACTTGCAGACGCCGGAGCAGATCGAAGAAGCCGCGGCGGTGTGGCTTCCCGATCGCGTGACGGTGCCAGGGGTCTAGCTGGTGGTTAGGCTGCGTCGATGCTGATTGTGAGTCGCTGACCGCAAGCGCGAGCAAGTCGTTCGAGCAGTTCGACGGTAGGGGTACGGGCACCGGATTCGATGGCGGCAATCGCCGACTGTGTGGTACCCATCTTGCGGGCCAGGGCTGCTTGAGTGAGCCCGGCGACCTCCCGGGCGCGGTAGGCGGTCTCGGCCAGTTCCATGGCCAGGCCGGCGGTCGCGTAAGCCTCGTCGAAAACGGCCCGATCCTCGGGTGTGAGTTCGGCGAGAACCTGCGCGCGACGGTCGGAGTAACTGCTCATCGGTTCACCCCTTGCCTTTCCTGCGGCGTAAGACATTGCGTGCGCGGGCCACTTCCTTGCGCTCGTTGTCGCGCTGCTTGCGGAACGTTGTCAGGGTGATCACGCAGCGCTCGGGCTCCACGGTGTAGGTGATGCGCTGGTTTACGCGCTCGCATCGAAAGCGCAACTCCCACAACTGGTCGTCGAGTTTGCGGCTGTGTGGCATCCGCAAGGAGGTGCCACGGGCGGCCAACATGTCGAGGGCCCGGATGGCCTGGGCTTTGGCTTTTGTGGGCAGTGCCTGGAACCATTCGTCGACCTCCTCGCTCAGCTCGATGTGCCACGGGTGTTCGCCTTCATCCGACACGCTCCTAGTATAGTGCACGCGCTATAGTCCGGCGAGGCTATATAGCGCGTGTGGTCACTTCTGAGTGCTGGAGTAGGTTCTGGTAGGTGTGTTGCCTCAGCGACGGAAGCCTCTTTCGGGGGGGCGGGTCTCGCTATTGTCGAATGGGTTGAACCAGGTCGCTGGCGGTGGTATTTCGCCGACCCATTCGGGTGAGTCGCCCGGAGCCATATCCCAGTCAACGCGCTGGTTGCCTATGAGGGCATCTATCGCGGTTTGCCAATCCTCGTCACCTGAGGCCGCAGGCAGGGCCTCAACATCCTCGTTGTATTGGCGGTCGATCATGGCCGCCTGGGCACCTGCAACCGCGATCACCAGGGCGACTTCTTCGGCGACGGAGCGGGGGCGCGGTAGGCGGCCTGCTTCGAGGTCAAGGGCCAGGTCGTCGAATGCGCGGGCCAGCTGGCGGCGCCACCAGGCGGGGAGTCCCCAAGTTTGTTCGGGTAGTCGATCGAGGATCATCCACCAGCGGCCGGAGTCCTCGTCGACCGGCTGATCTCCGTGCTCCTCGATGTCGTCGTAGGCGTTGTCGGCGTTGACCCATAGGTGGGTCAGCAGCAACTCGCGTTGTCGTGGAGTCAGTTTCAGCCGAAACGCTGTGACTGGGGCGTTGCCGGTCATGTCGTCGCTTCACGCGAGGCGATCGTGCGGTTCATCGTTTGATGCTAGGGCAAGGACGGACTGCGATTGGTAGTTGGCGCGGGCGTTGATCACTCTGTTTCGGCTCTGGCCAGTTGCGCCCAGCGTTCGTGGGCGCCCTGGGCGGACATACCCGCGGCGGTACCGATCTTCGCCCACGACAATCCAGTTCGGCGGGCACGAAGGACCGCCTGTGCCAGTTGGTCTTCGGCAGCTCGCACCGCCTTGAGGGCGCCGCCTATCGCTCCGGCCGCGTCGCGCTCGTCGATATGCTCGCGGCGCCACAGAGCCCAGGCAACGTCCGTGACGTCGTCGGCCCAGGCGATGTCCTCAACGTCGTCGTCTGCCGCGTAGAGCCGAAAGTTGTTCGGGTCGTGTTGGACTGGCGACGGAACCCGGGTCCACAGTTGGTCGCTGACCCACTGTTCTGGGGTGTGCTGGTAGGCAAAGAGGGTGCAGTCGCACACGATTCGCCAGCCGATGACGGCGCCGGCCGGGTAGGTCAGCCAAGAGTCGTCGTCGCGGCGTTCGACGGCAATATGACCCGGTGGGATTCCAGTACCGCCAATCGACTTTCCGAGCTCGCCGCCGGCGAATTGCGGCCGCATGTAGCCCTCGTGCCACTCGTTGTGGCCGGGTGTGTCGCTCTCGTAGGTCCAACCCATAGGGGCTATGGTAGCCGAATGACGTCCGGAATGCTGGACATGACGATAATCGGACATCAGGGTTACTTGACATATCGTGCGTTATCGGCGAAAGCCGTTGTGCTGCAATAGCGTTCAAATCACGACTGTTGGCGCGCGACGGCGCTACTGACCCCTCCTGATGATGTGTATCGAGTTTGTCGTACCGAAGGCGCACAATTTATTAGCTCATCAGCAATGAACATGACGGCGGCGGAGGTAACGCGATGGGAAGCGGCCACCACGACCAGGCGGAGTTTGACCCTGGCCCGGACTACAGGTTGGCGACACGCGGCGAACGGATCATCGACGGCCTTCGCGGAATTGGCGATGCGCTGGTGGCGGTCGGCGGCGGAGCCCTCGCAGCCACCCTGACGTTCGTGCTGGTCGCACTAATGCCAATGGCGATCATGGCGCATGTGTCCGAGTTGGTGTCTTCTGCGGGCGAGGCCGGGCAGCCTGCAACCGGGTTCCCAGATCTGAGCGCAGTCCTGCACCTCGGTTGGGTGATCATCGGTCTAGTGGTTGGCATTTTCGCAGGCGTGCGCGTCACTATCGCTATCGCGCGGACCCAGCCGTTACGCGGCAGCCCGGTCCGGCCAGTTGCGTGACTTGATCCACGCCCTGACGGTGGGTAGACCAACATCGGGGCATCCCCCAACGCCAGAGGGCCATCCTGGCCCAAACCGGTCAATACGTCACGTGACGTATATATGGCGGTCCCGCCCTTACCTCGGCTCGCCCCAGAGAAGCTACTATAGAACACGTGTTCGAGTCTCGGGGTTGCGATGACCATCCGACCCTGTTCCGAACGGATCGAGACGTGGTCGTCTTCGCCCACGATGCGCTGCCCAGTTCGGGTCGTCGGCCGGCGGATCAGGTGCCGTTGTGGGTAAAGGCGTTCGGGGTGCGCATCGAGGCGCACATGCAGGCGCGGCAGATTGCATGGGTTAGGCGATCGGACGGGACCTGGCTGGCGATCGCCCTGGTACCGGCTGGGTCGAGCAACGGCCGGGTCCAGGTCACCCTGCCGATGTGCCTGGACCCTAGTCAGCTATCGACTGATCTCAACCTGGTCCGGCCATACGAACAGCCGCGGCCCCCTCGCTGACAAGAGTTGCCGGCATCGCGTGTTGCGTGGTGGGTCGCCGCAGTTTCTCCGGAATGTCGGTGGTGTGAGGGACCACATGGAGACCGACGCGACACCGCGCCTGGAACCGAACGACTTCCTTAGCTGGGCGCGGAGCGTTGAACCACGTTGAACCACTTGTAGATTCGCTACGGAGAGCGACCCCGCCGATACCGTCACGGCGGTCTGGCGGTCGGCGCTAGCATTCAAGGAATGAGCGACGAGTGTGACGAGGGGCGGCGGGAGCCGGACACCAGGGAGCGGGCGCGGTTGCTGCGCGAGGTCGCCCGCCAGTTCCGCGAGGTCGACCCGGCCGAGTTGACCGCTGATCAGTTGCGGGAGTTGTGCGAGGCGATGCCCTCCGGCTCGACGCGAGGTGAGCCAAGCCGCCCGGCCAATGTGCACTCTTTGCCGGTCAGGCCTGGCCCTGACGCGACGCTACGCCGACTCCGGCTGAGTTTCGCCGCGGTGGCCGCCGACGCCGAGCGTGCCGCAGATGACATTGACCGGCGCCTGGACGCCCGTGGAGAGCCCACCAGCTGACAGGGCCGAGTTAGGCAGTGCGGCGAGCTTTTCACCGATCGACACGGGCATGGGCCAACGGTAGCGGCTTTTATACGTGTTCGAGCAGGCTTGCGACCTTGACGCCGTAGTGGTCTGCGATGTCGAACAGTCGCTCCAGCGAGACGTTGCGTTCGCCGTCTTCGATGCCGCGCAGGTACTGGCGCGTGAGCCCCATAGCATCTGCTGCTGCGGCTTTGGATTCGCCGGCGGTTTCGCGCAGTTCGCGGATGGCGGCCCCTACGGCTGCCATCCGTGAGGCGTCGGTCGGTGCAGGCTCGCGGGTACCCATGCGGTAACTATAGTGCCCGCTTGCGGTGCGGTCTACCGATAGCGTCAGAACCGTGTTTACCTTTGCTGGATGGTCAACGGTGCAACGCCGTGACCTGGCGTTATTCTATTTATGCACAACCTATTTCGGTTATCCACATTGTCGGTCAATTCTCGCTGATGTATGGTCTCATGCTCCGTGTCATATGGCGGCACTCTGACCTGCGGCGATGCCAGTTGTCTCACGTGGTGTCATCTGAGTTTGTCTCAGACCCGTGTCATTTCCTCGGCCAGCCTCAAGATCAACCGCTCACTCCAGGTGGCGTGTCATCGCCTCCAACGTGGGAGTGTTCGGGCCGAGAAAAGATGCCGACGCCGGTGATTTCCGCTGACGCCGTCGGTAGCCCGCACATGCCCGCGCTTGGTCGTCGGTGATGTTAACGCGGTGATATCACACCGCTCGCATGCAGGAGTGACTGTAAATCACTGGGCCGGTGGAGATCTCGAACATCTCGATTCCGGTGCGGACGCTACGGTGGGTACCGTTGGGAACGTATACCTGATGCGCCCTGGATGCTCTGGTGTTCCCGACGATCCTCGGCCGCATCGCCCACCTCGTCTCACCCTGCCGCCGCACCGGTAAACCCGTGTCGGTCAACGCGGCAAGCCCGGCGCGAACCTGATCGACCGAAAGCCCGGCGCTCCCGGCGAGTTGTTCGACGCTGACCGGGCGCCGGCGGCGAGCAGCTGAAGCAGCGGCCGCCACAATTGGCGTCCGGCGGTGCAATCCGGACTGGCGTCCACGGCGGCGATCAAGCGGGTGGCGAGGGAGGTGTCCATGGGGGTGCCCTTCGATATCAGCGTGCATTCCTGCGCAGGGCGGCCTGTATCTGCTCAGCAGACGGAAGGGTCAGCCGGCAACTTGCACCCGGGTCGGGCGGTCGGCCGGTGACGACGTCGACTCCGTCGATCAGCAAGGTCGGCGAGGGGTACGGACCGCAGAGCTCCTCGACGGAGGCCGCTGTCCCCGTTGCGGCTAGCGCCTGTGCGACCAGGTCCCGCACCCGGTCGAGCAGCGGGCAGTCGGGCACGTGCAGCAGCTGAATACGCGGCGCGGCGGGTCTGGTCATGGCCGTTCCTAAGGATCGGAATCCAGGGCATGCTGAAGCGTGCAGTCACGGTCGGCCTGGGGCCGGTCGCGGGTCGCGCGTATGCGGGCCGGATCGTTGATCTTGGCGGTCAACGCGGTGATCTTCTCGTCGGCCATCGCGACGGCCGCAGGGCAGCTCTCTGGTCCACCGCCGGCCAGGTGCGGCAATACCTCGGCGTCCGCGAGGGTGCAACCGAGCTCCTCGGCGCGTTTGACAAACCGCACATTGTGCACCGCCTCCGGCCCGTAGCGGCGATACCCCGACTCCGACCGAGCCGGCGTCGGCAGCAGACCGCGTCGCTCGTTATACCGCAACGTCTGCGGATTGACACCGGTCCGCTCGGCCGCCTGCGCCACGCGACCCGCACTTCGACGATTTACCGCCCAGGTGTGGGCATGGGCGGCATCGGCATCGGCATCTGCGACGGGGACGGCATGCCGGGCTTATTTTTCATGTCGTCCATCTTGTGATTCATTTTCTCTTTCATCTCGGCACAGCAGGGCATGCCGTCTTTCATGGCGCCACCACAGTTCGGCTGCGCAAAAACGAGATACAGGCCAGCGGCGATGATGAAGATGCCGACCGCAATGCCGGTGATGGCGGCGGCAGGGTAGAGCCAGCGGGTCCAATCCGGACGTGTGGGGGTGGAAGTGGCGGGGGTGGTTTCTGTCATTGCTTGCCTACCTTTTCGGGCCGAAGATTCGGGATATCGATCAGCACTTACTGGACGTGGGTCCAGATGCCGCATCTCGGCGGTGATCACAGCCGGGCAGCATGACCAGGCGCTTACAGGCCGGCCATGCTCTCGTTAACGCTGCTGGACTGGGCGTGCAGCTCGTCGCCGCCAACACTCGCTGGGTTTGCTTGGCTGCCTTCAGCGCACACCGGTCATGGCTGCCGAGGGCAGTCGTCGTGCTGCGGTGTGGTGGATCAATCGTTGCACGTGCAGGCGGGGTGACCGCACTGACAGCCCGGTCCCTGGGTGCACAAGGCATCACCGCACTGGCAGCCGCCGGACTTGCAACAATTGGCTTGGGCTTGTTTGGTTTCGTTCACAACTCCACACCATACCCCGGTGGGGTATCAACGTCAATCGTTAGAAAGCGGCTGCGCACTGCTGGGCAAGCACCCTCGACCCGCCCGTCACGCGGCAGCTCAAGAACGTAGAAGTCGGGCAGTGGCGGGTATCTGTCATGTCGAGTCTCGTTTCCCGATATTCGGCGCCGCGCGAATGTCGATGAGTTGACCACCCTTCTGTCCTGCCGGCCGGGCATGCGGATCAGGGCGCGCGAAGCGGGAGGCAACTGAGAAGCTCGGCTCCTGTACGCCATCATCGAAGGCGTCGAAACCGCCACACCCACCGACCGCCCCGTCGCTAGTGTTGGCGCTAGCGCCTTCCGCTGCTCCAGATCGACCTCGTGGCACTGGTGCCGGCAGCCCCGAAGTGCCGTCGACAACCATCAGGCCCGGCACCGACCTTTAGATGCCGATATACGGCGCACGACGCGCTCCCAGTGTCCGGAAGTATCGGCGTAAAAGGCCTGCCGCTAAATTGATTACCGGGTGCGGGAGGGTGAGCTAATCGGTAGGTGATGGTCAGCTGTCGTCCTCCTCGTACTCCGTTTTGCGGGGGCTGCCGTCATGGCCCCAGGTGCCTGGCACCATCGGCACGGTCGGGATGCCCTCAAACCCGTCACCGGCCAGCGTGGTCAACCCCGCTGCCGGTGTGATGTTGGCCTTGCGCGCGGTGTCGGCAAGCCCTAGCGCGCCGGCACCGCGATCCGATGCCGCCGTCGGCGCGGCGAGCTGATCGCTGGTCGACGGGCCCGGGTCGGGGTCTATGGTGTCGTCCAGATCCGCGTACTCGTCGCGGTAGCCGCGATCTTTCACCGCCGCTCGCCGACGGCGGCGGGCGCGTGCCTGCTCCCGTGCCGACGCGGCCGCGGCGGTCGCCTCCTGCGCACTGAGGTCGGAGGCCGGCGCCTTGACGCGGCTACGGTCGGTGAGGTTCGGGCCGACGGCGGGACCGGGTCCTCCGCCGCCCAGCAGATAACCGAATCCTGCAACACCGGCGGCCGGCACGGGTGCGGCACCGGCGGCAGTGACTGGCGCTGCCGGAGCTGCGGGCGCCGCGGCCCCAGCGGTGGTCGGAGCGGCTGGCATGGTTGGGGCGATCCCGGCGGTCGGCCACAGGTTGGGTTGAGCCGCAACGGGTTCTGGCATCGGTGCGGCGGCGATCCCGGCGGGTTGAGCCAGGCCGGCCAGCCCGGCGAGACCGGCCGCCAATCCGAGGTTGGCGATAGCGAGGCCTAAGCCCACCGACAACAGCTGCGGGGCCATTTGGGGCAGGTTCGACACAAGCACCTGAACGTGGAACAGAAAATCGGCCTCCATCATGGGAAGAAGGGTCGATAGCTGCGACGGGTTTGCCAGCACGTCGGAGATTTGCTCACTGAGTTCGGATGCCCAGCCCTGCCAGAAGCGCGGGTCGGACGGGCAATAGACGTCCTCGGTTTCCCCGGTCCACGGATCTATTTTGGTGCCGCAGCGGCCGCCGTCGCTGGTGGTGCTGTCGGATTTCTGGATCTGCGGCGCCGGTACGGTTTGCGGCATGGACGCCACCGCCGTGCCGGCGACTGCCTCATAGGTGCCCATTGTGGTGGCCGCTTGGATCCACATCCGCACGTAATCGGCCTCATTCAGCGCGATCGGGATGGTGTTGATCCCGAAGAAGTTCGTCGCCACCAACGCCCCGTGGCTGGCGTGGTTGGCGGCCAACTCGGCCAACGTCGGCATCACGGCCAACGCGCTGGTGTAGGCTGCGGCCGCGGTTCCATGCTGGGCGGCCGCTGCGGCGCTGTGAGCGCTGGCCTGCATCAACCACGCCAGATACGGCACATGCGCGGCCACATACGACTCCGCGCTCGGACCCTCCCATGCCCCGGCCTGCACCGCCCCCAATATTGCGATGAGTTCGTCTGCCGCCGAAGTATATTCGGCACTCTGCGATGTCCACGCCCCCGCGGCGGCCAGCAAGGCACCTGGCCCCGGTCCGCTGCTCAACAAGGCCGAATGCGCCTCCGGCGGCGACGCCATCCACAACGGTGCGCTCATCGCCCAACACCGATCACCGATGCCTGATCGTCGCCAGGCATACCATCGATCGCCACACGTCGCGTCATCACCAGAACTCTCCGTCCGACTCGCGTCACCACGCCCGGTCAGGCAGCGGGAGAAAGGCGTCCCACAACCACCATCGCGCGTTAATGACAATCATTATCGACAAGGTGCGGGCGACTGTACCCCGAACCAACGGCTGATGAAAACTGTTTTCAACAAGAAATCAGAGCGGTCCGTCCGCACCCGGCGGCGCCAAGGGGCGGCCTGACTTGGACCTCGGGAGCGTTATCGAAATGTGCCCATACCCGCGCTAGACACCGGCGCACACCATGCGTACCCTCTAGGGGTATGGGGTACTTGGGGATGCGGGCGAAGGTCCGACGCAGCCGGCCACGGCTGCGATTCCTGGCCGCCGTGCTGGCGGCGGTGGGGATGTTGGCGATCGCCGCCCACTCCGACGTACTGTCGCCGGTGTCCCACGCCGCTGACCCAGCGCATTCCGTGGTGTCCTCGCTGGGCGGTGAGCACGCGATCACGCTCGATCACCCGCACGCTGCCAACGGTTCGTTGGGCGTGCACCACGAGGCGTTCCCGACCACGATGCTCACGAAGTCGTCGTTCACCGCGCTGGTTGCGCTGGGTCTGGTGGCGGTCTTGGTCGTCGCCGCGACTTCAGTGGCCTCTCTTGTGGTGCCGGCTGGCCGGGGCCCGCCGGGTGGGCTGGCCGGTGCCCGCACGGGTCAAGAGCGCTTGATCCGGTTCTGCCTTTCTCGTCGCTGACTGGTCAGCGCCAGGCTGTTGTGCCCTGTCACGACGGCCGGTGTCTGCTGCCCATGTCACTTGGCTGCGCTCTCCCGTTGCGGCCTCACGCTGAAAGCGACGATCCCATGACCAATCTTCTGTCTTTGAAGCCCTGCGAACTGTCCGAGCTGCCCGTCGGCACCGTCGACCTGCGCAGCTCACGGCAATCCATCCTGGCCAGCGCCCCCCAGACCGCCGCCAGCTGCCAACCCGCCCTCACACCGTTTCGCCGGCCCAACGGTTTGGTCGGTAATACTCCGGTGCTGCGGATCTCGGCGCCGTTGACCTCGGCCGGTCGCGGGTTTTGGGCCAAACTCGAAGGGTTCAATCCGGGCGGCAGCATGAAAGACCGCCCCGCCCTGCACATGGTTGAACGCGCCCGCGCCCGCGGCCTGCTGCGGCCCGGGGCCCGCATTGTCGAATCCACCAGTGGATCCCTGGGGTTGGGGCTCGCACTGGCCGGCATGACCTATGGGCATCCGGTGACCGTGGTCACCGACCCGGGCCTGGAGCCGATCGTGCAGAACATGCTGACCGCTTACGGCGCCGACGTGGATGTGGTTTCCGAGCCGCACCCGGTCGGCGGATGGCAGCAGGCCCGCAAAGACCGGGTCGCCCAACTGCTGGCCGCCGATCCCGACGCGTGGTGCCCGGATCAGTACAGCAACCCCGACAACATCGACGCCTACCGGTCGCTGGCCCTGGAACTCGTCGACCAGCTCGGGCGCATCGATGTGCTGGTGTGCTCGGTGGGCACCGGCGGGCACTCCGCAGGGGTGGCCCGGGTGTTGCGCGAGTTCAACCCGAACCTGAAGGTCATCGGGGTGGACACCATCGGCTCGACCATCTTCGGTCAACCCGCCACCAAGCGGTTGATGCGCGGGCTTGGCTCAAGTATCTATCCACGCAATGTCGACTACTCACTGTTCGACGAGGTGCACTGGGTGGCCCCGGCCGAGGCAGTGTGGGCGGCCCGCTCCCTGGCGGCCACCCACCACGCCAGCGGCGGCTGGAGTGTGGGTGCGGTCGCACTGGTCGCTGGGTGGGCGGCGCGCACCATGGCAGCCGACACCACGATCGCGGCGGTCTTTCCCGACGGCCCGCAACGCTACTTCGACACCATCTACAACGACGACTACTGCCGCGAACACGGCCTGCTCGGTCACCTACCGCCGGCCGAGCCGGCTGTCATCACCGACCCCGGTGAGCGGGTCGTGCAGTCCTGGACACGGTGCGCCACCGTGCTCGATCCGGCTGGAGTGATGGGCCGATGACATTCATTTCGCAGTTCCGCAGCTTCGATGTGCCCGCCCGGGTGCTGATGGTCAACCAGTTCGGCATCAACATCGGCTTCTACATGCTGATGCCGTACCTGGCCGGCTACCTGGCCGGCCCGCTGGCGATGGCGGCCTGGGCAGTCGGGCTGGTGCTGGGGGTGCGCAACTTCTCCCAGCAGGGCATGTTCATCGTGGGCGGCACGCTGGCCGATCGACTGGGCTACAAACCGCTGATCGTGGCCGGGTGTCTACTGCGTACCGGCGGGTTCGCCCTGTTGGTCATCGCCCAGTCGCTGCCCGCAGTGCTGATCGCCTCGGCGGCAACAGGGTTCGCCGGGGCGTTGTTCAACCCGGCGGTGCGCGCCTACCTGGCCGCCGACGCCGGCGATCGGCGCGTCGACGCGTTCGCGGTGTTCAACATCTTTTATCAGGCCGGGATCCTGCTGGGCCCGCTGGTCGGGCTGGCGCTGATGGCGTTCGACTTCCGCATCACCGCCGCCGGCGCCGCGGTCGTGTTCGCCGTCTTGACCATCGCGCAGCTGTTCGCGTTACCCCAGCACACCGCCGATCCCACAGCGGAGAAAACCTCCATCCTCGAGGACTGGCGCATCGTCGCGCGCAACCGGTCCTTCCTGCTGTTCGCCGCGGCGATGATCGGCTCCTACGTGCTGACGTTCCAGATCTATCTGGCGCTACCCCTGCAGGCGTCAGTGCTCGCACCGCATTCCCAGTCGGCCATCGTGGCCGCACTGTTCGTGGTGTCGGGGATCGTCGCGGTCGCCGGACAACTGCGCATCACCGCCTGGTTCACCGCACGCTGGAGCCCTGGGCGCAGCCTGACCATCGGCATGGCCATCGTGGCCGCCTCATTCGTGCCGCTGGTCCTCATCCCCGACGCTGCCCGCTTCGGGAGCATTGCGGCGATCGCCGCCCTGCTGATGTCAGCAGCCATGCTCGCCATCGGCGCGGCCGCGACCTTCCCGTTCGAGATGGACACCGTCGTCGCACTGGCCGGGGGCCGGCTGGTCGCCACCCACTACGGGTTCTACAACACCATCGTCGGGATCGGCATCCTGGTCGGCAACCTGGCCACCGGCTCGCTCATGGGCGTGGCACGACAACTCGGCGCCAGCGCACTCCTGTGGGCCGGACTGATCCTCGTCGGCGCCATCGCCGCAGTGGCGCTCTACCACCTCGACCGCGGCCACCATCTTGAACCCGACACCGCCGCGGCCGACGAACACGGCCAGCTGGTCAGGCGCTAAATCATGAACTACCCGAATCGAACCGGCCCGCCGCACCGCAGCGTGGTGCGGCGCCGCCACGCTGGGCGTGTGCCACGGTCACGGCCGGTCATCGCGATGGCGGCCATCACCACGGTGCTCATCTTGTGGGTGTTTGGTGGGGCCCATTGCGGGCTGCTGCGATCCGGATCGGCGCCACCTCGTCCACCGCAACCGGTACCGACGGCACAAGCTAGCCCGATTGCGGGCACCGTCGACCAGCCACACCTCGATCACCGCTCCGCGGCCTCATGCCACAAGGTGGTCATGATCGCGGTGCTACCACCATCGTCATCCACCGTGTTGGCGGGACTGGGCGCGGTCATCGCACCGGTCGCCGTCACCGGGTGGCATGCGCAACCGGTGGCGTCGGCCGGGCGCGGCCCGCCGCGTGGGCTCGCCGCCCCCCTGACCGGGCGGGATCGTTTGACGCGGTTCTGCCTGGCTCGTCGCTGATCGGTCAGCATCAGGCTGTTGTGCGTTGACACGACAGCCGGCGATCACCGACCGGTGAGCATTGCCGCTCGAGAACGCGGCCTCGGCAGCTACCGCTGAACAACAACGTCTGTCCCGCCCTGCACATGGTCGGGCGGTGGAGCGTCGAATCCCTCAGCGCGACAGCGTCACCGGCGCTGGTATCGAGCCGGTCATCCCCCTCACTCCACACCGTCGAAACCTCTCCAACAAGGACAATTCATGGTATTCGTGACCGCCCAACCGGACACGCTGGCAGCAGCCGCCGGGAAGCTGGCTGGCATCGGCTCGCCGATCGCCGCTGCAAAAAATGCCACCGCGGTAACCCCAACCAGCGGGGTCGTTCCCGCTACCGCCGATGAAATCTCGGCACGGGCAGCCGCACAGTTCGCCGCGCACGCCCAGCTGTACCAAACGGTCAGCGTCCAGGCCGCGGCCATTGATCAACAGCTGGTTGCCACTTTGGGGGCCAGCGCCGGGTCGTATGCGGTCACCAAACCTGCCATTGCGGCCGCGACCAACTAGACAATTCGAGGTAACAGAAATGGATTTCGGGGCGCTCCCACCGGAGATCAACTCCGCGAGAATGTATTCCGGTCCCGGCTCGGGGACGATGCTGGCCGCTTCTGCGGCCTGGGACGGGTTGGCCGCCGATTTGTATTCGACGGCCGCCTCCTATTCCTCGGTGGTCTCCAACCTCACCGGTGGGCCGTGGCTGGGTCCGGCCTCGGCGTCGATGGCGGCCGGGGCCGCCGGCTATGTGGCGTGGCTGAACACCGCGGCCGTCCAGGCCGAGCAGGCCGCCGCCCAGGCCCGTGCCGCGGCAACCGCCTATGAGACAGCACGGGCGATGACGGTTCCGCCACCGTTGATCGCGGCCAACCGCAGCCAGCTGATGTCGTTGATCGCGACCAACGTTTTCGGGCAGAACACCCCGGCGATCGCGGCCACCGAGGCCCTCTACGCCCAAATGTGGGCCCAGGACGCCGCCGCGATGTACGGCTACGCCGGCTCCTCGGCGGTAGCCTCGCAATTGACGCCGCTCACCGCGCCGCAGCCCACCACCAACACCGGCGGGCTGGCAGGGCAAACCGCCGCGGCCGCCCAAGCCACCGCCACGTCCGTCGCCACGAACACCCAAGCAACGCTGTCACAGGCCATGTCGGCGGTACCCACCGCATTGCAGGGGCTCGCTTCCCCGCTGTCGCCCACATCGGCACTCTCGTCGGTGAACTCATCGCTGAGCTCGTTGAGTCCAGCGCTATCGATGACAAGTTCGGTCGGGTGGATATCGAGTGCGCTGCTATCGAACCTGAACCAGCTCAAGTCCTTGATGCCGGCCCTCAGCGCCGCCGGCACCACCGCCTCGGGCACCGGTGTGACGGGCGGGCTCCCGTCGGGTCTGGCGGGCGGGCTTGGCCACGGCGCGCTGGCGCCAGCAGGCTGGGCGGGGACCGGTGGCGCGGGAAGTGCTGCGGCGTCAGCTGGTTTAGGCCGGGCGGCCACGGTCGGCGCCCTGTCGGTGCCACCGACCTGGGCCGCCCCGACCGCGGCGATCGGCCCCACCACGGCCTTGCCCGGCTCCAGCCTCACCGCGGCAGCGGCCGGCACGGCCGGTGGGCCTAGCCTGCTCGGTGCGGCGCCACTAGCAGGTATGGCCCGGCGCGCCGCAGGCGGTGCTGCCTCCCGGCCCGAGTTGCGTCTGGAGGCTCCCACCGTGATACCGCACTCGCCGTCGGCCGGATGAAGCCGGGAGGCCCGTGCTGGTAGGCCGTCTACCCGGCAGTGATGAAGATCCGGTTGACCGAACGCGCGGAGGGCCTCAGCGCCCATCTGCGGCTCCCGGTCGAACATCACCACCGCATCCGCCACCCCACCCGAACGTCATCGAGAGCGAACGCATCTCCCGGTGACACCTGCCGTCGCGCAAAGTTTTCGGCTATGCCTGACCCGCAGCGCACCGATTTACACTGGACTTCGGACGCCGCGGGGCCAGGGCCGATTCATCTTCGATGCGGCGGCCCGCAAAGTATGTCGAGACCTCTTCCAATTTCTATTGCCTGCTCGGTGACCGTCGCCCGTAGCCGCAGTAACTCCGCACGCTGCTGCGCCGAAAGCGGCTGTCGGCCATCGGGATCGGATCCGTTCGCTGGGCGGTAGCGCCGCGGGTGATGAACATCCGCCACCGCTCGTCACGCACCCAAGTCTGCAGCAGGCTCGTGTCCATGTCTAGTTCGCGGGCTACCTCAGCAACCCGACGATGTGCATCGATCACCAGGTGCGCGGCCTTGACAAGCGCTCCGGGGTGAACGAGCGCCGGCGTCGGGGCATACCAACATCCTTCACGGGTTCACCGCCCTGCTATCTGCATGTTCACTACGCGTGGAAAGCATCTTGTGGCGGGAGTTTGCCCATCAGCCGGCGGGGGATTGGGGCAGTCGCGGGCGCCTGGCGGGCGTCGCGGCCGAAGCGGCGCAGCCGCAGCGAGTTGGTGACCACGCTGACTGAGGAGAGCCCCATCGCCGCTCGATGACCGGGTTGAGCAAACCGAGCGCGGCAAGGCGTATTCGTAGCGCCCGTTATGCGGCCGGGGGTGAGGGCGGCGTCTTCGTGGGCGGCGATGCGCTCGAGTAGGGCGTGCAGATCGTCTTTTGTGAACTTCCATTCGAACAGTGTCGCGATCTGCTCGTAGTAGTGCTGGAAGTCGGGCTTCGGCGTCGTCGAGGGTGTGGAAGTCGTTGGATGAGACGACTTTGCGTTGCACTACGGAGAAATAGATCTCCACTTGATTGAGCCAAGACGCGTGCACGGGCAGGTGGATCAGACGCAGATTCGGCCAGCGATCCCTGAGCCGGTTGATGCTGGCCTGTCACCGGTGAGAGGAGCCGTTGTCGACCACCCAGAACACCCGACGCGTGCCGGCGTAGTGGTCGCTGCACCCATCGCGGTGTCGACCATCGCGAACAGGACCGCACCATGGAGTGCCCCATGTGGGTTGAGGTGCTTAGGCTGCACGTCGAGCCGGGCGCACCCCAAGCCGGGTTTGGTTGTCTGTGTCACCATTCCCAGGAAATCGGCCAGCGGGAATGTGGGCGTCGATGAATCAGTCAATCGTGCCTCGTCTCACGGCTGGATGATCGAAATGCGCCGAGTAACACACCCGATAATGCGAGCGATGTCGGCCTGGCGCCAAATGCGAGTACGCGCGTGTAACTCATACGGTGCGCGGGCGTTCCCAGCGTACGCGCCAGTCGTTTTCCTCCTTCTGCTTATCGTCATAGAGCTGGGCGGATGGCTGGGACAGGTGGATCTGGGGGTGCGGTATCGCAAAGAAGTCACCTTTGCCCTGGGAGGAGGTATGCCCACCGGTGTCGATGTAGCAGAAACCCTCCCCGGACAATACGTCCCAGGCGTCAAGGATGCCGAGATGGCGCAGTGCGTTACGGGCGGCGGCCTTGCCGCCGTTTCGGGCGAAGGCCGCTGCTTTGGGCAAGTTCTTCCCCGATGGCGCGGTTACGGCAGCGGTGTCGCCGATTGCGAAGATGCCGGGGTGCTGGGTTTGCATGGTTGCCGGATCGACACTGATCCAGCCTGAGCCATCCAGCGTCAACGCCGGTTCGTGTGGAGGAATTGTCAATACCTGTGGATCGGGGTGTTTCAGGCGACCTCCGTTTCGGT
>NZ_JAYJJS010000032.1:0-53999 GCF_020181635.2 Mycobacterium zoologicum
CCGAAACGGAGGTCGCCTGAAACACCCCGATCCACAGGTATTGACAATTCCTCCCTCACTGGTCTTGGCCGTGGCAGTGACGTTGGCGGTGGCGATGGCCGCCTACGGGGTCTCCGGCAACTTCAACTTGTCGGGTTAGTGACGATGAAAAGGAAACAGCGCGAAGCCGGACTGCACCCGGGTTTGTGGACGGTAGTGCTTTTCGCCCTCATCATCGGCGCACTTGTGCTGACGCTGGGAGCGTTCAACAGAGACTTCAGACCTTATGCCCGGGTGACCCTGACGTCGGACAGGTCGGGGCTGGTCATGGAACCCGGTGCGAAGGTGAAGTACCGCGGCGTCCAGGTCGGTCGCGTTGCATCGCTCCAGTCGGGTGACCCGGTGAAACTTCAGCTGGAACTCTACCCGGAACAGCTCAAACACATACCCGCCAACGTTGCGGCAGAGATCACCGCCACCACAGCGTTCGGTGCCAAGTACGTTGATCTGCTCCCGCCAACCGCTCCCAGCCCGAAACGGCTGGCAGCCGGTGCGGTGGTGCAATCACGCAACGTGAGCACGGAAATCAACACGGTGTTCCAGAACCTCGTTGGAGTGCTGGACCAGATCGACGTACCCAAACTGAACGGCATACTCACCGCGCTGGCCGACGGCTTTCGAGGCAAAGGCAAAGCCCTGGGCGAGGCCACCAGCGACTTCAACCAGGTTCTGTTGGCGACCAACCCGCGCAGCGAGACCGTCCGTGCCGACTTCCGCGCTCTCAAGGAGGTCAGCGACACCTACAGCGCGGCTGCCGGCAACATCTTGACGGTGCTGGATACCGTCAGCACGACGAGCACCACTATCACCGATAACGCCAAGCAGCTCGACTCATTGCTGCTCGCCGTCAGCGGCCTTGCTCGTAGCGGCGTCAACCTGATCGGCCCTGCCAAGGACAACCTGGAGCACGGCATCAACTTGCTGGAATCCACGACGCGTCTGCTGATGAAGTACAACCCGCAGCTGACCTGCACCCTGGTAGGCGCGAAAGTCGCGCTAGACAGCGGCATTCGAGACGCCTCGGGCGGCGCCAACGGATATTCGGAGATCTTGGACGTCTCGCTGCTGCTGGGCGACGACCCGTACCGGTACCCGGACCACCTGCCGATCAACGATATCAAGGGCGGCCCCGGCGGCCAGCCGGGATGTGGATCGCTTCCTGACGTTGCCCTGAACTGGCCGCAGCGCTACCTGGTCACCGATTCCGGGTGGGGTCGCGGAGTGGATATGCGACCCAATCCCGGTATCGGCTTCCCGGGCTACGCCGACTGGTTCCCCGCTACCAGGGGAATGCCCCAGCCGCCCAGTGTCCGTCACCCGTACGGCCAGGCGCCGGGCCCAATCCCCTACCCGGGCGCACCACCCTACGGCGGGCAGCTCTACGCCCCGGACGGGACGCCGCTTTATCCCGGCCTGCCGCCGGCACCCCCGCCGGGCCGGCCCCGAGACCCCGGCCCCCCGCCGGCTGGGTCCGAACCGTTCGTGCCGACATCGCCGTCCGGAGTGCAGGCAACGTGCGGAATCTTGAACGAACCGTGCGCGCCGCCGCCTCCCCCAGCGCCCTGATGGCCGTGGACCGTAAAAGCCGTAGAGGAACCTAGAGATGCACGAGAACTTGCTAGGCGTCGCGTGGCGCCTGACGATCTACGCAGTCGTATGCATGCTCGGCGCGTTCGGGCTGTTTGCCGTCTTCGCCCAGTTGCGTTTCCAATCGGAGAAGACCTACCGGGCCCAGTTCACCAACGTGTCCGGGCTGGAGAGTGGAAACTTCGTCCGCGTCGCAGGTGTCGAGGTCGGCAAGGTGAAAAACATCACCATCCAGCCGGACTCAACTGTGGTCGTGGAGTTCTCCGCAGCCGACACCGTGGTACTCACTGAGGGCACCAGGGCGGCCGTGCGCTTTGCTGACCTCGTCGCGGGCAGATATATGGCACTCGAGGAAGGCGCCGGGGAAGTAAAGAGACTTCAACCGGGCGCAACCATCCCACTGAGTCGCACCGAGCCCGCACTGGACCTCGACGCTCTGATCGGAGGCTTCCGGCCGCTGTTTCGTGCGTTGGACCCCGACCAGGTGAACAAATTGACCGGCCAACTGATCGCGGCCTTCCAGGGACAGGGCGGCACGATCGGTTCTTTTCTCGCCCAAGCCGCGACGCTGACTAACACGCTGGCCGATCGGGATCAATTGATCGGCCAAGTCATCACCAACATCAACACCGTGCTGGGTTCGATCAGCGGCGAGAGCAAGCAGTTCGCCAAGGGAGTCGACTCACTCTCCGAACTTGTTGCCGGCCTAGAAGCCCGCAAGCAAGACGTCAGCAACGGGGTTGTCTACGCGAACGCCGCTGCAGCGTCGATCGCCGACCTGTTGGCACAAGCCCGACCGCCACTGCAGAAGGTTGTCGCCGAGACGGACCGGACTGCCGGAACGGTGCTCAATGATCGTGAATTCTTCGACAACTACCTCGAGAAATGGCCTGACGCAACGGATGTCATCAACAGACAGGGCCAGACCGGCGACTGGTTCAGCTTCTATCTGTGCGACCTCGTGCTGAAGCTCAACGGGAAAGGCGGACAACCGGTTTATGTCAAGGTCGCCGGCCAGCAAACCGGAAGGTGCACGCCGCAATGAAACCCTTCTCCGAACGCAACCCGTTCCTCGTCGGGGCCATCGGGATCGGCATCACGGTGACCTTGATGGTGCTGTCCATCAACTATGACAAGCTGCTGCCTGTCAACAGGGGCAAGACCTACTCCGCGTACTTTGCCGAGGCGGGTGGCCTGGTGTCTGGCAACACCGTTCAGGTGTCGGGTTTGAAAGTCGGTCAGGTCTCGAGCGTCGATCTGGACGGACCGCGGGTGTTGGTCAAGTTCCATGTCGCGAGCAACGTGCGCATGGGTGACCGCACCGAGGCAGCAATCAAGTTGAAGACCCTGCTCGGGACCAAGGTCCTCGAGGTCACACCGCGTGGAGACGGCCAGCTGGCCGGGGCGATACCGCTCGAGCGGACCAAGTCTGCCTATCAATTGCCCGACGCACTGGGTGATCTCACGACAACCATCAGCGGGTTGAATACCGATCGTTTGTCCGAATCGCTCGCTGTGCTGGCCGACACGTTCTCCAACACCCCACCCGATCTCAAGGCTGCGCTGGGGGGGCTGGCGCGGTTCTCGCAGACCCTGGACGAACGCGACACCGAGCTGCGGAACCTGTTGAGTAACGCCAATAAGGCGACGACGGTGCTCGCCGAACGCAGCGAGAAAGTCGTCAACCTGGTCGCCAACACCAACGCGCTGTTAGTGCAACTGCAAAGCCAGCGCCAGGCACTGGATCAGATTTCCAACAATCTCTCTGCGGCGGCCCAGCAGGTGAAGGGCTTCATCGCCGAGAACCGCAGCACGCTCAAGCCGACGCTGGACAAGCTCAACGAGGTCTTAGCCATTGTCGACAATCGCAAAGAACGCGTGCAGCAAGCGATCGTAGGGCTGGACCACTACTCCTTACGACTTGGTGAAGCGGTGTCGTCCGGGCCGTTCTACAAGGCCTATGTCGTCAACCTGGCGCCCGGCCAGTACGTGCAGCCGTTCATCGACGCGGCTTTCTCCGACCTGGGTCTCGATCCGAATGTGGTGCTGCCTTCGGAACGCTCCGACCCGGAGGCTGGCCAGCCGGGAACACCGCCGCTTCCGGTCCCCTACCCGCGGACCGGCCAGGGCGGGGAACCACGCCGGACGATCCCGGACGCCATTACCGGCAACCCGAGCGATCAACCGTGTGGTTGGCCCGGTGTGCCGTTGCCCGGCCCCGGCTGCTACCCCTATCGAGACCCGGGACCCGCACCGGCCCCCGGCGGGCCGCCGCCAGGGCCGCCCGCTCTGGCACCTGCGGGCTCCGGGCAAGCCGCACCGGCGGCGTCCGCAGGCTCGGCGTCGCCGGGTGAAGGTGGTGGACGATGAATTCACGTAAGGCCAAGACCGGCCTGGCGTTGACGCTCGTGCTGCTGCTGATCGGCGGCCTGCTCGCGGCGGCGCGGACTGACGGCGGCATCGGACGTACCACTGTCGCCGCCTATTTCGCAGACAGCACCGGGCTGTACAACGGGGACGACGTCGTCATTTTGGGCGTGCGCGTCGGCAAAATCGAGAAGATCGAACCGGAACCGACCCAGGTCAAGATCACCTTCTGGTACCGCAACAAATACAAGGTGCCTGCCGACGCCAAGGCCGTCATCCTGTCGCCGTCCCTCGTGACGCCGCGATCCATCCAGTTGACCCCCGCTTATACGGGCGGAGCAGTGTTGTCGGCCGGCGCACTGATACCGCAGGAACGTACTGCGGTTCCGGTGGAATACGACGATTTGCGCCAGCAACTCGAGAAACTGACGCAGACACTGCAGCCCACCGAACCCGGTGGCACCAGCACGCTGGGGGCATTCATCAACACGGCCGCGGACAACCTGCGCGGCCAGGGCCCTGACATCCGCGACACCATTATCAAGATGTCTCAGGCCATGTCTGCGATCGGCGACCACAGCGACGACGTGTTCAGCACCGTCAAGAACTTGTCCGTCCTGGTCTCGGCGCTGCGCGGCAGCAGCGACGTGCTGCGACAGCTGAACGAGAATCTGGCCGCGGTGACGACTGTGTTGACCAACGATCCCAACGAGGTCGGAAGAGCCCTACGAAACCTCAACGACGTGGTCGCCGACGTCACCAGCTTCGTGGCCGATAACCGCGAGGCGCTGGGAACCACCTCCGACAAGCTGGCCTCGGTGTCAAACGCGGTCAACGAAAGCCTCGATAACGTCAAACAGATTCTGCATGTCGGCCCGACCGCCTTCCAGAACTTCCTCAACATCTACCAGCCCGCGCAGGGCGCGATGACCGGCACGTTGGCGGTAAACCAGTTCGCCAACCCGGTTCAGTTCCTGTGCAGTGCGGTGCAGGCGGCCTCGCGCCGCGGCGCCGAAGAGTCGGCGAAACTGTGCGTGCAATATATGGCGCCGATCATGAAGAACCGACAATTCAACTTCCCGCCGCTGGCAGAGAACCTTTTCGTCGGCGCTGCGGCGCGGCCGAATGAAATCACCTATAGCCAGGACTGGCTGCGGCCGGACTACATTCCCCCGTCACCGCCAGCACCCCCGCAGGCAGCCGCGACTTCACCGATGTCGGCAGAGGCCTCGGCGCCTCCGGACACCCAACGGGTGCCGATCGATCCAGACGAGGGCTTGCCCGGAATGATGTCGCCACCGGGAGGTACACCATGAACAGGTCACGGTACTGGTGGCGCACAGCGGCGGTGCTACTGGCGATGCTCACCGTCGTAGGGTTGTCCGGCTGCGGTTTTCGAGGTGTGAACTCGTTTCCGCTGCCGGGAACCAAGGGAGGCGGCCCGGGTTCGTACACCGTCCAAGCCGAGATGCCCGATGTGCAAAATCTAGAGCGAAATTCTCGGGTTCGGGTCAACGACGTCACCGTCGGCAAGGTGACCAACATCGAGCTTCGCGGCTGGCATGCGCTGGTCACCATGACGATCGACGGCGACGTCGATCTGCCGACGAACGCGACCGCCACGATCGGGCAGACCAGCCTGCTGGGTTCGGTGCATGTCGAACTCGCGCCCCCCACCAGTTCGGCGTCCGAGGGCAAGCTCAAAACCGGGTCGCTGATCCCGCTGTCGTCAGCCGGCGCCTATCCGTCAACCGAGCGCACGTTGGCCGCGGTTTCGTTGCTACTCAACGGCGGCGGACTGGGCCAGATCCAGGACATCACCGAGACCTTGAGCACCGCATTCATTGGCCGTGAGGAAGACCTGAGAAGCCTGCTCGGACAGCTCGATAAGTTCGTTGGTCAGCTCAACAACCAAAAAGACGACATCATCGCCGCAACGGATAGTCTCAACAACCTGGTTGGGCAGTTCGCCGACCAGAGGCCGGTGATCGACAAGGCGTTGAAGACCATCCCGGACACGTTGACCGTGCTGAAAGACGAGCGGGACGCCCTCGCCGACACATTCGCTGAACTAGGCAGATTCGGCGCACTTGCCGCTGACTCGGTCAACAAGACCAAGGAAAACCTGGTCAAGGAGCTGAAGGACCTCGGCCCGGTGCTGCAGTCACTGGCCGATGCCGGGCCGGCGCTGACCCAAGCGCTGGATTTATACGGAACCTTCCCGTTCCCCACAAGCACAGTCACCAAATGGTTGCGCGGCGACTATGCGAACCTGACAGCCATCATCGACCTGACGCTGAGCCGGCTCGACTCGGCATTTCTCACCGGTACCCGGTTCGAATGCAATCTGACCGAACTAGAGCTGCAGTGGGGCCGGACCATCGGGCAGATGCCCAGCCCGTGCATGGCCGGCAGTCAGTACAACCCCGGCAACCCGCTGGTTGCGCCCTACCAATTAGACCAGGGGCCCTGACGCCGTGCTCACCAGACGAATCAGAATCCAGCTACTGGTCTTCGCGGTTGTCAGCCTGATCGCGGGAACCATCATGTTCTTCAACTACATGCAGGTCCCGACTGCATTCTTAGGCCTCAACCGCTACACGGTTACGGTGCGACTGCCCCAAGCCGGGGGTCTCTACCCGGGCGGGAATGTAACCTACCGCGGCGTCGAGGTTGGCCGGGTGCACGCTGTTCGGCTCTCCGATAGTGCTGCCGAGGCGGTACTTCAGCTGGATTCGGACGTTCGTATCCCGGCCGATCTCAGCGCCGAGGTGCACAGCGTGTCCGCGGTCGGCGAGCAATATGTCGAGTTGCTGCCGAACACCGGGGACGGACCGTCGTTGAAAGACGGCGACGTGATCCCCGAGGACCGCACTTATGTTCCGCCGAATCTCAACGCACTGTTGCGCGCGACTAACCGCGGCTTGACCGCAATCCCACGGGAGAACCTGGCGACCGTCGTCGATCAGGGAAATATCGCCGTGGCGGGACTCGGCCCGGAACTCTCCCGGCTGGTGAGCGGCACAGCCAAGCTATCGAGCGATGCCCGCAAGAACCTCGACGCGCTCGTTACCTTGATCGACGAGTCAAAGCCCGTCTTGGACAGCCAAACCCAGTCATCGGATGCGGTGCAGGCATGGGCCGCCCGCCTGGCGACCATCACGTCGCAACTGCGCGACAACGACCCGGCGGTCGCGGGACTGCTACAGACGGGCGGACCAATGGCCGACGAGGTCCGCCAGCTACTCGACCGGCTGAACCCCACGTTGCAGATTGTGGCGGCCAACCTGGTCAATGTCGGCGAGGTGGGGGTCACCTACCGCGACAACCTGGAAGCTCTTCTGGTGGAACTCCCGCAGGGGGCGGCGAATATCCAAGGGACCACGGTCGCCAACAGGCATACCAAGCAGGATTACGTAGGTAGCTTCCTCAGCTTCAACTTGAATCTGAACTTGCCGCCGCCATGCACCACGGGTTTCCTGCCGGTTCAACAGCAGCGGGCCGCCAGCCACGAGGATTACCCGGCGCCGCCTGCGGGCGACATATACTGTCGGATACCGCAAGACTCGGTGTTCAACGTGCGCGGAGCCCGCAATCTGCCGTGTGAGACCCGCCCTGGTAAGCGTGCCCCGACGGTGAAGATGTGTGAAAGCGACGAGACATACGTCCCGCTGAACGATGGCTTCAACTGGAAGGGTGATCCGAACGCAACGTATACGGGTCAGGGCATCCCGCAGTTCAGGCCGGGGGAGGAGCCTGCCGGGCAGGCCGCACCGCCCTCGCCACCGGGTCCACAACCGCCCCCGATGGCGGCCCTGGAATACGACCCGCCTACCGGCATGTACGTCGGACCGGACGGGCGCATGTACAGCCAATCCGACTTGGGTCGCGGGCCTACTAAGGAGCAAACATGGCAGAGCATGCTGATCCCCCCGACTCAGAGGTGAGCGAATCAGCCGCGCCGGAGACGTCGCCGACATCGGCCGGTTGCGTCGAGGAGGGTTCATCGGAATCCATCGATGAGACATCCGAGGCGACGGGCGCACCGGAACCGGAGCCGCTGGAGATTTCGGATGAATGCGTCGATGACGTTGCTGCCGTTGATGACGACGCCGACGGAAACGTCACTGCGAAGAAGCCGGTGTCGCCTGTGCGGCTGGCAATGGTGCTCGGATTGATCATGGTCGTCGCGCTGACCGCGCTCGCCGGCTGGCTGGGGTTTCGGGGGTATCAGGCTCGTCAGGCCCAGCAGCAGCGTGAGTTCTTGGTTCAGGTTGCTCGGCAAGGTGCGCTTAACCTGACGACGATCGACTGGGAGCACGTAGACGCCGACGTGCAGCGCATCCTGGATTCTGCAACCGGAACCTTCTACGACGACTTCTCCCAGCGATCGGATCCTTTCGTCCAGGTAATCGAGAAGACGCAAGCGAAGTCGGTAGGGACAATCACCGAGGCGGGCTTGGAGTCACAGTCGAGCGACGAGGCTCAGGTTCTGGTTGCGGTGTCTGTGAAAACGTCGAATCTCGGTGCGATCGAACAGGAGCCGCGGCATTGGCGGATGCGAATCTCGGTGCAGAAAGTCGGTGCCGAACCGAAGATCTCCAACGTGGCGTTCGTACCGTGACGCCGCCGCTGTCCGGCGAGACTGGGGATGCGGGCGACGCCGCCGACCTGCTGGAATCAGAGAACATGTCATCCGATGATGCCCAGTCGCCGGCATCGAAGCACCGATTCCAGTGGTCGCGATTGCTGGCGCTCGTGATATTGCCCGCGTTGGCGGTGTCGGTTGCGGCGGGCGCGGGTTATCTGAAGTGGCAGGATTCGTGGACCCGGGGGTCCGCACTTGCAGGCGTCGAGTCGGTGGAGGTTGCGAAAGAATCCACCGTGGCGCTGCTGTCCTACCAGCCGGATACCGCGGAGAAGGATCTAGAGGCCGCCCGCGATCGATTGACCGGAAACTTCAAGGATTCCTACACCCAGCTGGTCCACGATGTAGTAATTCCCGGCGCAAAGAAACATCACATCTCGGCGGCTGCCACGGTTCCCGCTGCCGCCTCGGTATCGGCGACTCCACGCCACGCGGTGGCGCTCCTATTCGTCAACCAGACCGTGCTCGTCGGCAACGATCCGCCCACCGATACCGCTTCCACAGTCCGGGTGACTCTGGACAAGGTGGACAACCGCTGGCTGATCTCCGCGTTCGACCCCATTTAGATTGCGAACGGGGTGGCGGTCGAACATCACACATGGCGCGCCGGCCCAGTCGATAATGCCGGCCTTCCCGTCACCCCGAGCAAGGGACTAGCAGGCGACCTTGATCGCAAATGTGCTCGTAGTCCTGGCGCTGGGGTTATCTGCTTCGAAGCCGTAGGCAGTACCGCGGATCGTATAGGTCTGACCGCCCATGGTTACCTGCGCCTGCCCTTGGAGGCCTTCCACGTAGCTACCCGTGAAGCCCCCTAAGCCATGGATGTTGATTGACCGAACGGTGAGCGCGTCTTGGTTGGACACAAGTGCGTCCAGACCTTCGGCCCGGGTACCGGTCGCGATCGTCGTTGAAGATCCGATCGATGTACAAGTCGCCGTGTGGGTCTCGGGAATGTCCTCGTCGCCGATCGTGACTTGCGCCGTTCCGGAAGACAAGAGCCCGGGCTGTCGTGACACGGCCGGCGGTGCCGATGAACAGGCGCCGATGCTCACACTCGCCAATCCGACCGACAACCAGGCGACGAAAAATCGTCCCGAGTTCGACTGGGGGCCCGGGATATTCCTCATATCGAGAAATGTACCGTGTTCAGGCCCGGCCTGGTTGCTGATCGCCGACACCCATCTTCCCCGGCACCGGGACTTGGCCTGTTCCGGTGAATAGTGCGGGCTCACTTGGGAGTTGAGCTCTTCTGAGGTTCGCCGCCCCACTCACCGATGAGCTTGTCGACAGTGACGATCCGGCCGAGCACCGCGATGGTGTTGTTCAGTACCTCTGCGGCGTAGCTGGCGGGAGTGCCGCCGACGGCATCGCGGGGCACAATCAGGTCGAACCCGGACTGGGTGAGGTGTCCGGCGGTGTGGGGTAACGCCAAATTCAGCGATACCCCAGTCAGGACAACGGTGCGTACGCCGAGCCCCTTGAGCACGGCCAATAATTCGGAATCCTGGGTGGGGAACAGGCCGTGGTGGCGTGGTAGGACCAGGTCGCCGGGTGCCAGTAGTTCGGGAATGACCTGGGTGGCGGTGGTGTCGGGCGCCCAGTCGGCGGTTGCGGGCCCCAATGACCGCCAGAGCCGCGCTGTACCAACGTGATTGGCGCCCAAGCTGCCTTCGTAAGTGGCGTGCACGACGCGGATACCGGAACGGCGGGCGGTGTCGAGCAATCGGCGAAGATTCGTGATGAGATCGCCACTGTCGACGGCGAGGGCGGGCAAGACCGAATCCGGGCCTAGGACACCGTTTTGGCATTCCACACAGACGACCGCCACAGTGGAGTTATCGGGAGTTTCTGATGATGTTGGCATCGACATCCAGTTTAGAACAATTTTGACACAAATGCCAAAAAATATTTGGTCTCTTCGGATTGGCCTGGCAGCGAGGATGGCGAGATCAGATCTCGTCAGATAAATCGCTTAGGGGAAAGGATGATTCGGCCCGAATATGACTCGCTGACCCGTGTCATGGGACGAGGTAGATCCGCAATCGCCTCAATTCCGGTCAGGCCGCGCTCATTTCTTCAGCCATCGGAGACGGTGATCGGGTTCGCCGAGATGAGACACGCGGAAAGAGGCCGGCGCAACGGTAGCCGTCATCCTGGAGAACAAGAAGCACGTCCACGCGGTGAGGTGGGAGGCGCCGCGCGGCAGTCTGTCATCGGCGGATCGAGGCTTATGCGACGTTCTCCTGGTCTTCGTCGTCGACCATGTCACCCAGGCGGCCGGTGATGATCTCCTCGGCCTCGGCCACGATCCGCGAGACGAGTTCCCCGACGGTGGGGATGTCGTTGATCAGGCCCATCGCGGTGCCGACGGTCCAGATGCCGGCGTCGACGTCACCGTCGTCGAAGACCCGCCGGCCCCGCACCCCGGCCACCAGATCCTTGACGTCCTCGAACTGCCCGCCGCCCTTGAGGATCTCGACGACCTCCCGTGAGACGACGTTGGAGGCCACCCGGGAGGTGTTGCGCAGCGGCCGGAAGATCAGCTCGGTGCCGCGCTCGTCACCGGCGACGATGGTTTCCTTCACGTTCTGGTGGATGCAGGATTCGACGGTGCACATGAACCGCGTCCCCATGTTGATGCCGTCGGCACCGAGCGCCAGTGCCGCGACCAGGCCACGCGCGTCGGCGAAACCACCCGAGGCGATCATCGGGATCTCGATCTGGGCAGCCGCGGCGGGGATCAGCACCAGACCCGGGATGTCATCCTCACCCGGGTGACCGGCGCACTCGAAGCCGTCGATGCTGATGCCGTCCACGCCCAGGCTCTGCGCCTTGACCGCGTGCCGAACCGAGGTGCATTTGTGCAGCACCTTGATTCCGTTGTCATGAAACATTGGCAGGTGCGGGGCCGGGTTGGACCCGGCGGTCTCCACGATCTTGATGCCGGCGTCGACGATCACCTGCCGGTACTCGTCATAGGGCGGCGGGTTGATCGCCGGCAGGATGGTCAGGTTCACCCCGAACGGCTTGTCGGTCAGATCCCGGGTGCGGGCGATCTCGTTGGCCAGATCCCCCGGGGTGGGCTGGGTCAGCGCGGTGATGAAACCGAGCCCGCCCGCATTGGCCACCGCGGCAACCAGTTCGGCGCGGCCGACCCACTGCATACCACCCTGGGCGATGGGGTGCTGCACCCCGAAAACCTCGGTGAACTTCGTTGTCAGCATGGTATTCCGGCTCCTCTGTGTGTGGTTCGGTTCAGGTGCGGTCTGGGGTCAATCGCGAAGAGAGCGACTGATGACGAGCCGCTGAATCTGGTTGGTTCCTTCAAAGATCTGCATGATCTTCGCCTCTCGCATGAACCGCTCGACACGGTAATCGCGCGTATAGCCGTAGCCGCCGAACACCTGGACGGCGTCGGTGGTCACCTTCATCGCGGCGTCGGTGGCAACCAACTTGGCCACTGAGGCGTTGCGCGAATACGGCAAACCGGCATCACGCCGCCGTGCGGCGTCCACGTAGGTGGCGCGGGCTGAATCCACCGCTGCTGCCATATCGGCGAGCAGGAACGCCAATCCTTGATGGTCGATGATCTTGCGACCGAAGGTTGTGCGCTGCTGGGCGTAGGCCGTGGCCTCATCGAGCGCGGCCTGGGCCAATCCGACTGCAACCGCCGCGATTCCGAGTCGGCCCGAGTCCAGCGCGCTGAAGGCGATCTGGAGGCCTTGACCGTCAGCGCCGATACGTCGCTCCGAGGGAATGAAGGCATCGTCGTAGTGCGCTGAGGTGGTAGGCACAGCGTGCAGTCCCATTTTTTCTTCGGGCTTGCCGAAGGTGAGCCCGGGCGTTTCTTTGGGGACCAGAAAACACGAAACCCCTTGGGACCCGGTGCCGGTCCGGGCAAACAATGTGTAGAAATCCGCGATTCCGCCGTGCGTGATCCACGATTTCGTCCCGTTGACTCGATAGCCCCCGTCGACGGGGGCGGCTTTGCAGTTGAGCGCCGCGGCGTCCGAGCCGGCATGAGGCTCGGACAGGCTATATGCGCCGATGGTTTGTCCTCCGAGCATGGCCGGAAGCCACTCGCTCTGCTGCTGGTCGATGCCGAACGCGACGAGGGGGTGGCAGGAGAGGACATGGACGCTGACGGCCACGGCCACAGCAGCCCAGCGCGCTGCGATCTCCTCGAGGACCTGAAGATAGACCTCGTACGGTTGGTCACCGCCGCCCCATTGCTGTGGGAAAGGCAGGCTGAGGATCCCGGCTTCGCCGAGCGCAGCGAAGACGTGTTCCGGGTAGGTCTCAGCCTTCTCGTGTAAGTCGACCAGTGGGACCAGGAGTTTGTCGCCGAGATCGCGCGCGAGCTGTATCAGGTCATGCGCCTCGTCCGATGGGAGCAAACGGTTGACGGTCACGACGCCCCTTTGAAACTGAAATCAGTACTCTATTACTGTCTGCAGTATCATACCAGTACTAGGAGATGGCTAGCAGTACTATGGCCGGGTGGGACTGTCGAGGGGGCCGGAGTTCACCACCGCGCGGCGTAGTCAGTTGTTCGATCAGCTGCTTGATCTGGTTCTCATCGAGGGCTTCGCGAATTTGACGCTCGACGATCTGGTTTCGCGGCTCAGGTGCTCGAAGTCCACGCTCTATGCGCTCGCAGGGAGTAAGGAACAACTCGTTACCGCGGTTACCGTGCACTTCTTCCGTCGTGCCACCGACGACGTCGAGAAGAGCGTCGCAGGCGTCGTCGGGGCTCGCCAACGGATCGGTGCCTATCTCGCTGCGGTCGAGACGGCTCTTGCGGCCGCGTCGGAGCGGTTCATGGCAGACCTCGAAGCGTTTCCGCCGACTCGTGCGGTCTACGAGAAGAACACCCGGATCGCGGCCGACCGGGTTCAGCAGTTGATCCGTGACGGGGTTCGCTCGGGCGAATTTCGCAAGGTCCACGCTGCCTTCGCCGCCGACTTGGCGGCCACGATGATGGCCAGGATTCAGCAGGGGGCAGTGCGGGCCAACACCGGCCTCGATGATGCGCGTGCGTATCGGGAATTGGCGGCGATTCTCACTGCGGGCATCAGTGCGTGAATACGTGCGTCACACGGCCGGCTAAAATGCGGATCGGTGCAACCCGCCGTCAACCTCGATCCAGCTTCCGGTGATGTAACCGGCCGGCTCGGAACACAGATACGTGATCAGTGAAGCAATTTCGTGCGCCGCACCCATCCGCGCGGCGGGGACGCGGGCCTGAGTCAGCATGAACTCGCGTCGCTGTTCCTCGGTGCTGGCTCCGAGGATCTTGTCGAGGTATGCCGTCGCATTGTCGGTTTCGATCCAGCCCGGCGCAACGGTATTGATCGTCACGCCGTAGCGGGCGTATTCGTCGGACACCGTCTTGAGTAGGCCGATCGTCGACGGTCGACTGGTGTTCGCGACCGCGTGGTGAATATTGCCGGCCGGTTCTTTCGCAGTTGCCGAGCCGATGTGGACGAACCGTCCCCAGCCGGCTTCCCGCATGCCCGGCAGCACAGCCTGTAACAGAAAGATCTGGCTCATCGTGTGCAACTCGAACGACTCGCGATACACGGTGACGTCGGTGATGTCGTCGAAGTCGCCGGGCCGTTGGTATTTGGCCTGACCCACCACCACCAGGGGCGGACCCGACTCGGTGGTGATTTGGCGCACGGCGTCGTCCACCTCCTGCTGGCGGCTGACGTCAGCGCAGACGCCGATCGCGGTTCCGCCTGCGGCGCGAATCCTATCCACCGCAGCGTCGACGTCGGTCTTGGTTCGTGCCAGCACCGCTACCTGGCAGCCCTCGGCCGCAAGCATCTTGGCGACCTCGAAGCCGATGCCCTTGCTGCCGCCGACGATCAGCGCCGATTTACCGGCTATTCCGTAATCCATCGGGAATCCCGGGCGCTACCGGTGGACGTCCATGCCGGCGTCGACCTTGAGTAGGCTGCCGGTGAACGACCGGCCCGCATCGCTGATAAGGAACAAGATCGCGTTCGAGACGTCGCGTGGCTCGATCAACGGCAAGTCCGGCAGCGCGGTCTGCACGGCGTTGACCATGCGGGGGTTCTCCTCGATCACCTTGAAAAGCGCTGGGTTCTCGGTGATCATCGGCGTCGCACAGTTGGTGGGTGCTACCGCGTTGACACGGATACGATCGGGTGCGAGCATCGCCGCGTAGGCGCGAACCAGGCCGACGATGGCGACCTTCGACATCAAGTACGCGTCCGAGCCGCCGCGTCCGTCGGTGAGGTCCAGTAACGCGATCATGGAACTGGTCGCGATCAGATTCCCGCCTTCGCCGCGTTCCTTGAGGTGGGGGATCGCGATCTGGAAGGCATTCCACACGCCGACCAACATGATGTCGAGGCCGAGTCGCAGCGCTTCAGAGGCGTCGCGCTCGTCGGCATTGGTAAGCACGACACCAGCGTTGGCGATCACGGTGTCGATGTGGCCGAACTGCTGAACACCGGCGTCGAACGCTGCCTGCAGGGCGGACTTGTCACGGACGTCTGCGGCGCGGAAAAGCATTTCCTGGCCGGTCTTTTCGACGAGGCGCGCCGTCTCCTGAAGGTCGTCGAGGGTCCCCAGTTTGTAGGTCACCACGTCGAGGTCTTCGCAGATGTCGATGCCGACGATATTCGCGCCTTGCTCGGCGCACATGACCGCGTGCGACCGGCCCTGGCCGCGCGCGGCTCCGGTGATGAAGACGACCCGGCCGTCGAGTGAGCCCATTATTTCTTCCTCTCGTCGACTTTTGCTGACCGGAGCACGCGTTCACGCGTATACAGCTGACCGGTTGCCGTCAGCCGACTCGGACTTTCCCGCTGGATGTTACGCCGATGGTTTTGAATCATACAACTAGTTCGATAATTTGGTTGTGACCGAAATCGCAGCGATCCGAAAGAGAGCTCCAGATGCCCGAGACACTCAATGACGGTCCACGCCCACCCGACGGCGACTGGCTGGGCACGCCGTACCTGCGGTTCGAACGGGAAGGCCCATTCGCGATCTGCACACTGGACCGCCCCCAGGCCCGCAACGCGATGACGCCGGCGATGTACTTCGGTATCCGGTATGCGGTCAGCCGGGTCAACGCCGATCCCGACCTGGCCGGACTGCTGATCACGGGAACCGGTGACGTATTCGCCCCGGGGGGCGATCTCGGTCAGGGGGGCGAGGACAACTGGATGGATTTCGCTTCGACCCTGGGAATGGATGTGACGCCCTTCGACGTCCTGCGCAAGTCGGCAAAACCTGTGGTGGCAGCGGTGAACGGCCTATGTCAGGGCGGTGGCCTGCAGATCGCCCTGTGCAGCGACCTTGCCGTCGTCAGTGATCGCGCAACGTTTCGGGTGCCCGAGCTTTACCGGGGGATCGCCGATACGTATTACAGCCAGATACTGGCACGCCTCGTCGGGCCGGTCCGTACCCGAGATCTGATGCTCACCGGTCGTACGTTGTCCGCTGCGGAGGCGCTCGATTGGGGCATGGTTTCTCGGGTGGTTCCCCATGAGGGGTTGCTCGACGCAGCGCGGGAACTCCTGGCGCAGTGTTGTCGGACGGCGCCAGGAGCTCGAGGTCTGATCAAGGCAAGCTTGGACAATTACCTGGGGCTGTTCGACCGTATCGGCATGCAATCCAGTCTGGAGGGGCCCGAGGCACGCGAAGGTTTCGTTGCTTTCAAAGAGAAGCGATCGCCCGCCTGGGTGCACCCGGACCTGCAGGTCGACGGCCGCCTCTGAAGTCCCCGGGGGTGCCGAAGCGCGTCGCGCTTCAGCACCCCATTCGGGGGCCTACTTCGGTGTGAAACGCTGTGCGCCGTCGAGGCGCAGCACCTCTCCATTGACGTAACCATTGGTGAGGAGAAACGCTGCGGCGTCGGCGAACTCGCCTGGAGTGCCGAGTCGCTTCGGGAAGGGGACATTTGCGGCGAACTTCGCGATTGCCTCTTCACCGACCGACTCCATGATCGGGGTCTTCATCGTTCCGGGCGCGATCGTGTTGACTCGGATGCCGGTCGAACTCAGATCCCGGGCGGCCGCGATGGTGAGCCCGATGACGCCCGCTTTAGCCGCCGCGTAGGCGGTCTGTCCGATTTGTCCTTCGTAGCCGGCGATCGACGCTGTGAGCACCAACGCGCCGCGCTCTCCGTCGTCTCGCGGTTCTGCCGTCGCGACAGCGGCGGCCACCAACCGCGCCAAATTGTATGTGCCGGTGAGGTAGAGATCGATCGTCTTGGTGAAGCCGCCGAGGTCCGCCGGGCTGCCGTCCCGCCCGACGATGCGTTGCGCGACGCCGAAGCCGCCGTGGGCAACCACCGCGTAACGCAGCTGACCAAGCTGGTTGGCCTGCTCGATCGCGCCGCGGATGCTGTCCTCGCTCGTGACGTCGGTGCTGACGAAGCGGGCCCGGTCGCCCAGCTCGTCGGCCAGCGCCTTACCTTTCTCGTCAGCCAAGTCGGCGATCACCACGCCGAGACCGTCGGCGTGCAGGCGGCGCACCGCCGCTTCACCCAAGCCACCCGCCCCGCCGCTGATGATTGCCGACGCGCCCTCAAATTGCGTTACTGTCATGAATCCTCCTTCATCTCAACCGGTTTCTTCTTAGGATGTCATTTCGCCGACCAGCAAGCCCCACGGATCTCCTGAGGCCAAGACCAGTCGGCCGAGGCGGCGCGCGTGGAGGGCTGTGCTGCCGTAGTCGTGGACCCAGCTTTGGGCGCGCAGGGTGGCGAGCCAGAGCGGATGCTCGGCGGTGACACCGATCGCGCCGTGCAGTTGGTGAGCGATGGTGGTGGCCGTGTCGACCACCTGGCCCGTGACAATCTTGGCTACGGTGACGGCGTAATCGGTTTGCGGCGAGGCGAACCCGTGATCGGCAGCTGCGCTGATGGCCAGGGTGGTTGCGGCACGGGCGCGTTCGATATCGCCAGCCATTACGGCCAGTGAGTGCTGCACCGACTGGAATGCACTGAGTGAGCGGCCGAACTGCACGCGATTGCGGGTGTGGTTCACCGTTAGCGCTGCGGCGGCGTCGAGCGCACCGATGATCTGCACACAGCGGGCCCATGCGCCGCGGCGTTGCAGTTCGGTTGTGAGCGTCGGGTCGAGGACGCGCAGGTCGTCGGCGGGCACATCGAACGTGATGGTGTCACGCGGTTCGCCGGCCAGGTTGTGTCCTTCATGGATGGTGGCGCTCTCGATGTCGAGGATGCCGACGTGCAGCCCATCCCTGCCGTTCGCCGCGACCAGCACCGTTGCGCACGTGCTTGTCCAGGGCACGTCCGGCGCGGTGCCGCTGACCCGGCCGGTGGCGGTATCGGCTTGCCCGATCGCGACGGTCAGCGGCCCGTCGGGAAGTTCGATGCCGGCTTGTGATCCCAGCCAGGCGGCCAAGATGTCGGTCTCGGCGATAGGGATTGCCGCGGCGTGACGAGCCAGACCGTAGAGCAGAACCGCGGACTCGACCGGCCCGGCGCCGAGATCGGCCGTGCTGGTCAGCCGGGTCAGGCCGGTGTCTTCGAGGTCGCGCCAGAGGGGTGCGTCGAATTCCTCCGGCACCGCTCGTCGACCTAGCCGGGAATCGAATGAACGCCGTCCGAGAGTGTCGACGAGCTGACGCAACTCCGCGGTGTCATCGTCGCGAGAATCATCCGTGTCGAGCACACCGCCCCACAGTGCATTCATCGCAACCCCATTCCGCGAGCCACCACGCCGCGCAGTACCTCGTTGGTGCCACCGCGCAGCGTGAACATCGGCTTGTGCAAACGGGCGGTGGCCAGCATGCGCTTCAGTGCCTGATCTTGTTGCGTCCGCTCGAGTAGATCCGCGGCCGCCTCCACCGACTCCTGCTCGAAGCGGGTGCCGAGGTCCTTGACGAGTGCAGCCTGGTTGGCGGGGTCGCCACCGTCGGCCAAGGTGCGGGCCACGGACACCGAGAGCTGGCGCAGTGAAATCATCCGCGCCAGGAGATCGCCGACCGCTGCGGCTGTGCCGTCGTCGGTGGATCTGTCCGAACTGAGTGTGCGGATGGCAGCGAAGAGGAGCGGTGCGGTGGACAGCATCCGATCCGGGCCGCTGCGCTCGAACGACAGCTCCGAGGTGACTTGATGCCATCCGTTGCCGATCTCGCCGAGCACGTCGGCGTCTGGCACGAACACCTGGTCGAAGCTGACCTCGTTGAAGTGATGCGCCCCGGACATCAGCAGTATCGGTTCGACACGTACACCGTCGGCCTGGCACGGCACCAGGAACTGGCTGAACCCGGCGTGGCGGTGCTGCGGGTCGGGAGCGCTGGTGCGCGCCAACACCACGACCTGGTGTGCCTTGTGCGCGCCGCTGGTCCACACCTTCGTGCCGCTGAGTAGCCAACCACCATCCGCCCGGACCGCTTTGGTCTGCACGGCGGCCAGGTCGGAGCCGGCGCCGTGTTCGCTCATCCCGATCGACGAGTAGAACTGTCCTGCGGCGATGCGGGGTAGCAGCCGGCTCCGTTGTTCCGCGGTGCCGTAGGCGAGTAATCCCGGTGCGACCTGGCGGTCGGCGGTCCAATGCGCCGCGACCGGTGCACCCGCGGCCAGCAACTCCTCGGCGACGACGTAGCGATGCAGATGCCCGCGCCCGTGGCCGCCGTAGCTCTCCGGGATGGTCAGCCCGACGAACCCGGCTGCACCCAACCGGGCGCTGAAGCCCTCATCCCAGCCGGCAAGCCACGAGTCCACCCCGGGTTCCCAGCCGAACTCGTCGCGGTCGGCGCGAAGAAAATCTCGAACCGAGTCCCGCAACGTGGCGAGCTCGGGCTCGTTTGCACACAACACGTCAAAGGAAGTCATGGAGTCCTGGCTCCTACACCTTCGGTAGTGGACTCGACGACAGGTAGAAGTTGGGTGTCAGGTCCTCGTCGCGAGCGGCCAGGCGATATTCGGACAGATCATCGATCCCTTCCTCGCGCAGCACCTCTTCGTCGGTGTAGAAGCACCCGCTGCACTCACCGGCAGAGCGGGTGACCAGCGCGTGCAGAGCATCGGCCATGATGCGCGGACTGCGCGCCTGCGCCTGTACCGCGTCTTCGCCCATCGCCACCATCATTCCGGTACTCGCGACGGTCGTGGCGGGCCACAGGGAGTTCACCGCAATGGGTATCGAGGCAAATTCCGCGGACCACCCCAGCGTCAGCAGACTCTCGGCGTACTTGCCCACGGTGTGCCCGACGTGCGCGCCGACCCACTCCGGCTGAAGGTTCAGCGGCGGTGACACGTTGACGATGTGGGCGTTGTCGGACTGGCGCAGCAACGCAAGAGCGGCCTGCGTCACTGCAAACGGGCCTTCGACATTCACCGCCAGGAGTCGGCCGAAGTTCTTCAGCGGCAGCTTGCCGGTGGGGCGCAGGTCCAGCGCGCCGGCGTTGTTGACCACGACGTCGATCGCGCCGAACGCCTCGTCAACCGCGGCGATGGCCCGGTTGACGCTGTCCTCGTCGCGGACGTCGCACACCAGCGGCAACGCCCGCCCGCCGGCCTCCTGCACCGCATCGGCAGTCTCGCTCAGCGTGCCCGAGATCTTGGGGTTCGGTACGTCCGTCCTGGCCAGCAGCGCTACGTTGGCCCCGTCGGCTGCGGCGCGAATCGCGATCTCGCGGCCGATGCCCCGGCTGGAGCCGGTGACCACAACGACGCGGCCTTTCAAGGTGCGCGAATTGCTCACGGCTGCGTGCCCTCCTCTTGCCGCTGACCTGTCATGCTCAGAATGATATAACTATATAATGATATTCGATAAGTCCCATCCCGCCGAGCGGCCGTCGGGCGCAGAATCGAGGTCGGTATGAGTCGCGTCATCTCGGTCGGCACCTATCTGCCGCCGTGGACCAACGGTAGTGGCCGGGTCAAAGGCCCGGACGAGGATGCGGTGACCATGGCCGTGGCGGCCGGCCGGGCCGCTGACCCCGACGGAACAGCGCAATGCGTCGTCATGGTGTCGCGAGACTTTCCGCTGCTTGAAGGTGGGAACGGCGCGGTGTTGCTGGCCGGGCTGTCGCTGTCGGCCGACATCCCGGTGACCGAGGTGCTGGGTGGAGCGCCCGCGGTACTGGACCAGATCGGCGGTGCTACCCCGGGAACCCTGGTGGTCGCCGCCGACGACGCGGACGCCGTCGGCGCCGCGGCGGTGTTGATCGGGGCGGGCACGGCGGGCGCGGAGGTGACGCCGGTAGCCCGGCAAACGCGCAGCCTGCCGTTGTTGGCGCGCGGCGCCGACGGCACCCGGCACGCTTACGGTGACCCCAGGCTGCAGCGTGAGATCGGGGTGCGCGCCACACTCGCGCGGCTGGGCCTGACCGGGACGCCGACCGTGGCTGCGGTGGCCGGGGCGCCGGCCGCGCAGCTTGGCCGGGCCTTTGACACGTCGGCCGCCGCCGGCGATCCCAGCGTGTCCGCCGCCGCGGTGATCCGGTTGCTGGCCGACGCGATCGACAAGCGCGCATCCGGCTTGTTGGTTGCGATCGAACAGTCCACGGTGAGCGTGGCCGAGCTGACGCCTCCAGGCGGCGGGCTCTGGATCGCCCGCGACGAGGCGGCGGTACGCGACCTGCCCAAGACACGCGTCGCCGCCGGCGTCGGCATCCCGATCTCCCTGTCCGCGTACTCGCGCGCATTCGATCCCAAATTGCGTTGGGAGGCAGCAGTTTTCGATGAACGTCCCGGAATCGACGCAGCCCCGCAGTTCCCGCCGCGGCTCCGCGTCGACGACATCGGTGGACTGGCCGATGATTACCGGCTTGTACCGCTGCCCCGCACCGGCACCGTCTACACGCACACGACCATCCGGATCCCGGTTCCTGATCTGCCCAGTCCGTACTCGCTAGCCGTCGTCCAACTCGACGGCAGCCCCGTTCGGGTGCTGCTCAAGGTCACCGGTGTACCAGCCGGTGAGACAACCATCGGGCAGACCGGTTCGGTGGTGTTGCGCAAGATCGCGACTCGTACGGGTATACCCGACTATGGGTACGCCTTTTGGCCGGGGCGCACGGAAGGAGCCCACGCATGAGGAATGTTGCGATCGTCGGTGCCGGGATGACGCCGTTCGCTGAACACTTCGACCTCGGTATCAAGGACCTGGTGCCGATGGCCTACTCCGAAGCGGTCGCGCACGTCGACAAGGGCATCAGCAAGTCCGAGATCGAAGCGGCCTGGTTCGGCGAACTGTCCACCACCGACGGATTTCCGTCGGGAATCCTCGCGGACACTCTCGACCTCACCGACATCCCCGTCACTCGTGTCGAAAACGCCTGTGCCACGGGGAACGATGCCATTCGCAACGGTGCGCTGGCGATCGCATCCGGGCTGTATGACGTGGTGCTCGTGGTCGGTGCCGACAAGGTGCGCGAGACGGCGTCGAACACGACGTTCTGGGAATGGGCCGCCATGACGCGGGACAACGCTTGGGATTACCCGCTGGGCCTGGTCGCGCCGGCAAACTTCGCGTTACATGTCAACCGCTATCTGCATGAGTCGCCGGCGACCAAGGAACATATGGCGATGGTGGCGGTGAAGAACCACTTCCACGCGCTCAAGAACCCGAAGGCCCAGCTGCGCTACGAGATCACTGTCGAGCAGGCACTGGCCGCGCCGATCGTCGTGGAGCCTTTCGGGCTCTACGACTGCACTCCGCAGAGTGACGGGGCGGCCGCGGTTATTTTGGCCGCCGAGGATGTCGTGGACCAATACACCAATCGGCCGGTGTGGGTGCGTGGCGTCGGGATCGGCATGGACCGGGTGATGCACCAGCACAAGGCGGACATGACGACGTTCCCTCCCACGGTTCGGGCAGCGAAAGCGGCTATGAAGATGGCCGGTCTGACGCCCCGTGACGTCGATGTCGCCGAAGTGCACGACTGTTTCACAGGTGTGGAGTTGATCAGTTACGAAGACCTCGGCTTCGCCAATCGATTCGAAGCGTACAAGCTGGTCGAAGGCCGGGAGAACTACGTCGGCGGTTCGATCCCGATCAATCCCAGTGGTGGTCTCAAGGCCAAGGGCCACCCGCCGGGCGCGACCGGAGTGGCGCAGTGCTACGAACTGTTCAACCAACTTCGCGGTGACGCCGAAAACCAGGTTGACGGGGCACGAGTTGCGCTGGCACACAACATCGGCGGACCGACCGCGGTCTCAGCCGTCACCATCCTCTCCAACGACAAGAATTGACGGGAGTTCCATGACCACCTCCGAAATCGCCACGCTTGCCGGTTACGAGCAGTTCGCCCCCTGGCTGTTGGTCGAAAAGGCCGGCGACGTCCACGTGGTCAGCATCAACCGACCTGAGGCGTTCAATGCCGTCAACGAAGAGGTGCACCACGCATTCGCCAGCATCTGGCGGGTTCTCGCCGCCGATGAGGATGTCCGGGCGGTGGTGACGACCGGTGTCGGGAAGGCTTTTTCGGCCGGCGGCGACATGGTCATGTTCGGACGCCTGATCGAGGATGCGGGGGCTCGGCAGTCACAGATCGCCGAGGCCCGAACGGTCTTCCTCGAGGTGATCAACTTTCCCAAGCCGCTGGTCTCGGCGGTCAACGGTCCAGCGGTCGGGCTCGGCTGCTCGATCGCCCTGCTGTCCGACCTGCTGGTCATGGGCGAGAACAGCTACCTGGCCGATCCGCACGTCGCGGTCGGATTGACCGCCGGCGACGGGGGAGCGGCGATGCTGCCGCTGCTGATCGGCATGATGAAGGCCAAGGAATACGTGCTGTTGGGTGACAAGATCACCGCGCCGATCGCCGAAAAGCTGAACCTGGTAACGAAAGTCGTCAGCGATGACACGGTCCTCGACGAGGCGCTGGCCCTGGGTGAGCGGTTGGCCGGTCTACCGGCACAGGCTGTGCGGTCCTCCAAGGTCGCGCTCAACATGCATCTGTCCCGCGCAGCGCTGGGCGTGCTTGAGTACGCTCTGGCCGAGGAGTACACCTCGTTCTCCACGCCTGAGTTCAAGGAGCGGGTCGCCGCGTTCCGGGCACGCGCGAAAAAATAGCGGATCCAACGCCGAAACGCTCCGCTTCATCCGGGCAGCATCGATGGGGGCGGTGCGAATCCGGGGTTGGCCAGTGCGGTCGCCATCCCACTGCCGATGGGACCCTCACGGTCGAAAATCGTTGCGACGCCGGTGGCGACCCCCGACTGGCTGTAATGCGTGACCGCTGCCAACCCGATGTGGACGCCCTTCGGCAGGCGGCTGAGGGTCAGCGTGTAGTCGGCGTTGACGAATTGCAGCCCGGCCGTGCTCCAGTTGGTCAGCGAACTGGTTACGTCGGCCGCCATAGCAGCGCGCGTGAACGGGGTGAGCTCCTCGTCATCGACGAGAAGCTTGGTTTCCCGCACCCACGCGAACTTTTGACCGTTGTGCCGCCATTGGTCGACTCCCACGCCCGGACTGCCGTTGACGGGATCGCGGCCGTAGGAGTGAAGGAGCATCGGGAGGTCGTCAGGCAGCACTTCGGGCTCTTTCGGCATGTCGGGCATGACGATCGGCGAAGTCCACACAGTAGCCGTGGTGTGCTCGCTGCGAGGGAGAAACAGTGCGCTGGCGCGCGCCACCATGGTGCCCTCCTGGATCATCACCGCGTCGACGAGCTGCAGGCGGCGTCCCCGACGGACTACGTGGGCGTCGACCTGCAGAGGCTGGGGTGCCACCGGGCGGAGCAGGTCCACAGTCAGCCGGGCAGGCTGCAGATCGGGATCGCTGACCTGCTGTTCGACGGCGCGGCCGAGCAATCCGCCGACGTAGTTACCGCTCAGCTGCGGGCCCCAGGGCCCCCGCGCCAGCCGCGTGGGGTGATAGACCTCGCCGTCAGCGACGAAAAAACACGCCGGCGTTTCTGCGGAGGGTTTCACTGAAGAATTTCGATTCAGCGGTAGGCGGTGACCCGTGCCGTGATTGCCACCTTGCCGTCGTCGCCGACCGCCTGCGCGTCGCCAACCGCGGTCCGTTGGCCCATCCGCATCGGCGTGCCGATGTAGCGGGAGTTTTCGCCGGCGATGAAAGGGCGTAGGAAGTTCACCCGCAGCGACGCCGTCCGGAGCAACCCGTCGGCGGGTTGCTGATTGATCGCCGCCGAAGCGGCTAACTCCAAGCCGGCCGCCGCCACGCCGCCGTGCATGATGCCGATATCGTTGTAGAGGTTGGGATCAGGATGTTGCTCCAACACCCGGAGGCTGTCATCGAGCGAACGGGGCCGGATCGCCATCAGATCCGAAAGGCTCGTCTGTGCCGTCCGCACCAGTGAGTCCGGCGGCCGATCGCCGATGAGGTCGCCCGTGGGAATGAAGAAGGACCGTACCGTTGCACCGCCGAGAAGTATCTCACCGCAGGTCAGGGTGCAGATTGACAGCGAGGTCGCACCGACCGGACCCAGTGGCCGCGCGCTGGCCACCACCGAGGCGTCGTGATCGCCGAAACCGTCGACGCTCAGTTCGACCGACAGCTCGCTCGACACGGTCCACTGATCAGGGCGGCGGCGATAGTGATTGACCATGCCGCCTGCGGCGTCGACCAGAATCGCCAGTGGGCCGATGCTGGGTGCGTCGGTGAAAGGATTGCGCAGCCCCGACATCGGCATGGACATCACCGCTATCGCATCGGCTGGATTCTCGTCGAGAAACTCAATCCCGAACCGGGCTTGGATCGTGTCGGGCGTCTCGGTGTCCTGCCGGGCCACTCGTTCGTCTGTACCGGTCATTCGAGAAGATCGACGACCGTTGACAATTCGGACCCGGTCAGCACGAATTCCTCCGCTTTCTGCAGATGCTTGCGCCACAGCTCGCCGGCCTTCTCGCTGTCACCAGCCTTGATCAAATCCAAGATCATCCGGTGGGTCTTTGCCGAGCGGCGGACTGCCTGCTCGGCGCGTGTTCCCTTGGTCGGCTGCAGTGAGCGGTTCGCCTTCTCGATGATGTGATGCAGCATGTCGCTGACGATCTGCAGGGTCTTGCCGCCCGACAGACGTGCGATGGCCGCGTGGAAGTCGGTCAACTGGTCGACGGCCTCGCTACCCGGCTTCAGCTGCGCCTCGCGTTCGACGATCTCCTCGAGTTCGGCGATCACGGCCGGATTGCGATCCTTCGCGATCTGCACGACCATCGGCGTTTCCAAATTGACGCGGGCATCGTAAACGTCCTTCACCGTCACGCCCTCGTACTCGAGGATCAGGCCGGCATAGCGGGCGAGGGTCTCGCGTCGCGGTCGCGTCACCCGGGCACCGCCGCGTACGCCGCGCTGCACTTCGATCAGCGACTCCGATTCCAATACTCGGAACGCTTCGCGCAGAGTCGGCCGGGATACGCCGAACTGTTCCATGAGCTCTGATTCCGGCGGCAACATCGTACCTTCGGGGATCTCACCGCGAATGAACATCCGGCGCAGCACCGTGGCCACCCGATCAGCCATCTTCGGTTCCCGAAGACTGGTGACCTCCATAATCGACCTCCACCGGTAGATACCTTCAATCAGCTAACTATTTGGGAGGTTAGCTGAATTTCTGCGGCCAGTCGGGAACCTCCGGCCGACGAGTGAGCAAGGTCATGCCTAATACCCCATCGACCGGCCCATCAGATCCTTCATGATCTCGGTGGTCCCGCCGTACAGGCGCTGCACCCGAGAATCCCGCCACAGCCGGGCCACCTCGTATTCGTTGATGTAGCCGTAGCCGCCGTAGATCTGTAGGCAGCGGTCCATGATCTCCCACTGGACTTCGGAGGTCCACCATTTGAGTCCGGCGGCATCCTGGTCGGAGAGCTCACCGTCGTTGAGCGCCAGGATGCACTGGTCCAGGTAGGTCTGGGCCGCATCGAGCTTGGTCTGCATCTCGGCCAGGAAATGCCGGTTCACCTGGAACTTGCCGATCGGTTGTCCAAAGGCTGTCCGCTCCAGCGCGTAGACCTTGGTCAGCTCCAGGGCGCGTCGCGCGGCCGGTAGCGCATAGCACGCGATGCCCACCCGCTCGCTGGGCAGATGCGACACCAGGTGATAGAAGCCGCGGTTGAGCTCTCCGACGAGGTTCGCCTTGGGCACCCGCACGTTGTCGAAGAACAGCTCCGCGGTGTCGGCGGAATACTGCCCGATCTTGTCCAGCTTGCGGCCACGGGTGAAACCCTCCATGCCGTCCTCGATCATCAGCAGGCTGACGCCCTTGTGTCGAGCCGACGGGTCGGTCTTGACGGCGGTGAGCACCAGTTTGGATAACAGGCCATTGCTGATGAATGTTTTCTGGCCATTGACGATCCACGCGTCGCCGTCGTCGCGCGCGGTGGTCTTGATCCCCGCCAGATCCGAGCCCGCGGCCGGCTCGGACATCGCGATCGATCCGATGTACTCGCCGGTGATGAATTTCGGTAGCCAGCGCTCCTTTTGTTCCTCGGTGGTCAGGTCGTTGAGATAAGGCACCAGGATGTCGTTCTGGACGCCCAGACCGATCCCGACCGAACCGGTACCGAACATCTCCTCGGACACGATCTGGTTAAACCGGAAATCGGTGACGCCTAACCCGCCGTAACGCTCGGGCAGTGCCCAGCCGATCAGTCCGTGTTCGCCCGCTGCCAGCCACGCCTCCCGGCTGACTTTGCCGTCGCGCTCCCACTTTTCGGTGTTCGGGGCGCATTCGCGTTCGAAGAACGCGCGCGCGGTAGCGCGGAAGTCGTCATGAACCTCGTCGAAAATATTGCGGCGCATATTCTTTCCCTAGTTAGTCTTCGGCCCGGGTGACGATTGCGGGTAACGGGCGGCCGGGAGCGTAGATGTCGAACAACCGCTCACCCAATAGCGCTTCTAACTGAAGGTAGGACCCACACAGCGAGTCGACCTGAAATCCCCGGGTGACATATCGGTGTAGTTCGTGCTCGGCGGTCAGGCCGATCGCCCCGCTCACCTGCAGTGCCGCATCGGCAACCGCGCGGTGCGCCCGACCGGCCGCCGCCTTGGCGGTCTGCGCCGACAGTCTGCCGCCGTAGCGCCACGATTCGCCGAGTAGTGCCCGCGCTCCCTCCAGGACGGCCGACGCATCGGCCAGCGCATGTCGCGGCGATTGGAAGGAACCGATCGGGGCACCGAACTGGACGCGGACCTTCACATGATCGACCGCGATCCGAAGGGCCTGATCGGCCAGCGCCACCAGCTCGGTCGCCAGTGCTCGGTGCGCAGCGGCGATCGCACGATTCCATTCGGTGGAAGCGTCGACCAGTGCGACGTCCAGCGGCCCACTCACCTGAGTCCAGTACGCCGACGGGTCGAAGGTATCCAGTCGTTGCCCGGTCAGCCGGTCGGCCTCGATGACGCCGATGGACACTGCTCCCATCGCACCGGAAACCGGGACGACTAGGCGGCCGTCGAGCGGACCTAATACGATGCCGGCCACTCGGTCGCTGTCGGAGCCGGGCGTATAGCCCGCGACGAGGTCTGGCAGCACAATGCCGTCGACCGGCTCGTCGAGCAGCGTCGCCAGTTCTGCCACCATCACCCGGTCCAGGCAGTCGGTGTGCGCCAACGACCTTCCCTGGGCGCGGAAGAGCAGCTGGCAGGCCTCGATCGGATATTCGGCCTCGATGTCTGACCAGCCGAGTTCGGCCAGTCGCGGTCCGACCGCTACGTGTTCGCCCGCATCCTTGGCGGCGAGTTCGTCGAATAGCCGGAACACGGCTTCTTCGACCATCGGCCACGATTCGTCAGTCACTGACCTCGCCTCTCCTTCGGTAGACCCAGCAGGTGGTCGGCAATAATGCCGCGCTGAACCTCGGCCGTGCCGCCCATGATGGTGGCCGCGCGTGAGTACCACCATTCCGCCCGCCTCGTGTCCAGGTCTGCACTGGCTTGCCCGGCGATCATCTGGCCGCGTCGTACGTCGAGGATCAGGTCATTGACCTCCTTTTCAGCGCGGCCAAACAGCAGCTTGTCAATGCTGCTGTCCGCGCCGACGGACTCGCCTCTGGCAAGTCTGCGGACAGTCGTTGCGGTGCGCGCCTGAGCCGACACCACGTCGATGTAGACGCGCGCGAACCGTTCGCGTTGCGCCGCTGAGGCACCGCGGGTCACCATGTCTTCGCGCAACCGGCCCAGCTCGGTGAGCACCTTGGTCAGCACCGCGTAGCCGTACATGCCGCGCTCGAACTGCATCAGGTGCATCGCGACGCCCCAGCCGCCGCCAACGTCGCCCACCACCCGCTCCCGCGGAACCTGGACGTTGTCGAAAAACACTTCGGCGAGCTCGCGCCGACCGCTGGCCAGAGCAATCGGGCGAATGCTGACACCAGGTGCGTCGGCGTCGACCATCATCATCGTCAGCCCCCGATGCCGGGCCTCTGGCGTCCCGGTGCGCACCAGCACCAGCAGCCGGGTTGCGGTGGGGCCCTGGCTGGTCCAAATCTTCTGGCCGTTGACGACGAAACCACCAGCGCCGTCGTCGACGGCGCGGGTGCGCAGCGTTGCAAGGTCGCTGCCCGCCTCCGGCTCCGAGAAGCTTTGGCCCCACCATTCGGCGCCGCTCAGGTAGCCGGTCAGGTACTCGGCCGCAAGGTCCGGCGCGAACTTCAGCAGCGCGGGGCCAAGTGTCTCCAGGGTCCAGTGCTGGGCCGGTACCGGCAGCATGGCGTAGCCCAGCTCTTCGTAATAGACGGCACGGTGAATCTCGTCGCCGCCCAGACCGCCCGCGGTCTCTGGCCAGCCGTAGCGGTTCCAACCGTCCGCGTACAGGCGCGCCAGCACCCGGGCATCGTGGGCCAGGCCATCCTCGGCCGTGCTGAAGGCCGCGGTTCGCCATTCATCGGCCCAGTCCAGATCGCGGAGATAACGTCGCAGGTCATGGCGATAGAGAGCGACCTGCGACACATAGTCGTGTTGACGGCCACCGTGGACGGTGGCATCGACTGGGGCGGACATCTGTACCCCTTTCATCGTTTCGGAGATGAGACCCCTTTGGGCCGAATCAGCTAAACAGTTATCTATAAGGGGTACGATAGCGCACGTCGACACTTCTGCGAGAAGGAGTACCAAATGACCGCTGCTCCGGTCGTCGCGCCAAGCGTCCAGTTCAACCCGGAGTCTCGGCTCTACATCGACGGCGAGCTGCGCGAATCCACATCGGGCGCCACCGTCGACAACATCAACCCGGCGACCGAAGAGGTCCTGGGCGTGGCCACCGATGCCAGCGGTGAAGATATGGAGAGAGCGATCGCCGCCTCCCGGCGGACCTTCGACACCACCGACTGGGCGACCAACCGGGAATTCCGCCAGCGTTGCCTGCTGCAGCTGCATGAGGCGGTGCAGAAAGAGAAGGAGAGCTTCCGCGCCGAACTGGTCGCCGAGGTCGGTGCACCGCTGTCGTCGACCTACATCGCCCAACTCGACTGGCCGGCCGCTGACGCCATCCGCTGGCCGGCCGAGTTCATCTCCGAGTTCGGGTGGGAACGGCCGCTGCCCCAGGACGCCAAGCTGGGCACTCCTTACAACCGTGTCGTGGTCAAGGAGCCGGTCGGAGTGGTCGCGGCGATCACGCCCTGGAATTTTCCGTTCGAGATCATCAGCAACAAGCTGGCACAGATCCTGGCCACCGGGAACACCGTCGTCCTCAAGCCCGCGATGGAGACGCCGTGGAGCGCGCTGCGGTGGGGCCGCCTGATCGCCGAGCAGACCGAGATTCCTGCCGGTGTGGTCAATATCGTGCCGACCACGGACTTGGAGGTATCGAGCCGGCTGCTCGACGACGCGCGGATCGACATGGTTTCCTTCACCGGTTCGACCACCGTTGGCGAGCTGATCCGGGAGCGGTCAGCCAAAGCCATGAAACGGACCTTGCTCGAACTCGGTGGCAAGTCGGCCTACATCGTGCTTGACGATGCCGATATGTCGGTCGCGCTGCCCGGGTGCATGGGTGCGCTGATCCACTCCGGCCAAGGCTGCGCGCTCGCCACCCGCGTGCTGGTGCCACGTTCGCACTACGAGCAGGCCGTCGAGGTCGCCACCGCCACCTTTGGCGCCATCGGTTGCGGCGATCCGGCCGATCCGACGAACTTCTGCGGGCCACTGGTCTCGGCAAAACAACGTGGTCGGGTGATGGAGTACATCGAGATCGGCAAGCGGGAAGGTGCGCGGCTCACCGTCGGGGGCGCCGCACCGGCCGGACTCGACCGGGGCTACTTCGTCGCGCCGACCGTGTTCGCCGACGTCACGCCGGAGATGCGGATCTTCCGGGAGGAGATCTTCGGCCCGGTCATCACGATCACCCCGTACGACGGCGACGACGAGGCTGTCGAGCTGGCCAATGCCAGCAGCTACGGCCTGGCCGGGGCCGTGCATGGGTCCAATGATCGGGCGATGGCGGTGGCAAGACGGCTTCGCACCGGCTCGGTGATGATCAACAGCGGCATGTACTACGGAGCCGACTCCCCGTTCGGCGGCTACAAGATGTCCGGCGTCGGCCGGCAGAACGGTCTCGAGGGCTTCGAAACCTACACCGAGACCAAAACCATCGGTTACTCCGACTGAAGGAACACATGAGCGACATTCTTAGCGGGATCCGTGTTGTTGAACTGGCCGCATGGACATTCGTCCCGGCGGCAGGTGCGGTGCTGGCGGACTGGGGCGCCGACGTCATCAAGATCGAACATCCCGAGACCGGGGATCCGCAACGTGGCCTGATCAGTTCGGGCATCGTCACCGGCGCGGGGGGAGTGAACCACTTCATCGAACAGCCGAACCGCGGTAAGCGCAGCATCGGTCTCGACACCTCCAGCGCTGAGGGGTTGGAGTTGCTGATGAAGTTGATCGAAACCGCCGACGTGTTCGTCACCAACCTGCTGCCGGACTCGCGGCAGCGGATGGGTGTCGACCTCGAACAGGTACGGGCCCGGAACCCGAAGATCATCTACGCTCGCGGTCACGGTTACGGCACGAAGGGCGACCTCGCGTCACAAGGGGGGTTCGATCTGGCCGCCTACTGGGCTCGGGGCGGGATCGGAGATGCCTACGGCGCCGGGGATGGCTCCTACCCGCCCATTCAGCGGCCTGCGTTCGGCGACTCCTACGGCGGACTGGCCCTCGCGGCGGGCATTGCGGGCGCACTGCTCAAACGTGAGCGCACCGGCGAGCCGTCGGTTGTCGACGTGTCACTGCTCAATGCGGCGATCTGGCAGCTCGGGCCCGACATCGTCGGCGCCGGCGTCACCGGCCGGGACATCCCGAAGTTCCAACTCGATGACATGCCCAATCCGGCGGCCAGCATCTACAAGACCCGCGATGATCGCTTCATCGCGTTCGTGTTGTTGCAGGCTGACCGGTTCTGGTCGGATTTCTGCACCCGGCTCGGGCGAACCGATCTCGTCGACGACCCGCGGTACAACGATGCCGCGACGCGCTTCCAGAACCGCAAGGAGTGCATCGCCGAGCTGCGCAAGACTTTCGGCTCGCAAGACCTGGCGCACTGGGAGAAAGCGTTTGAGGGGTTCGATGGGGTGTGGGACATCATGCGCACCGCGCACGAGGTACACAGCGACCCGCAGGCGATCGTCAACGGCTACCTGCCCCGCACCACCGACGCGAGCAATAACGAGTTCGCGCTCGCGGCGAGCCCGGTGCAGTTCGACGAGACTCCGCTGGAGCTGGTGTGCGCGCCCGGGCACGGCGAACACACCGACGCGCTGCTGGCTGAATTGGGTTTCAACGAAGACGAGATCATCGACTTCAAGATCAAGTCGGTTGTTCTGTAGTGGTCTCCGAGGATCTCGCGCGGCGCTTTCTCCACGTCAACCTCAACTGCGGATCCCTGGACGCCACCGAGCGCGTCTATTCCGGGCACCTGGGGTTGTCGGCGCGGATGCGAACTGACCCCGACGTCGCCACGGATGGCACCATCCTCGGTCTCGACGGCCAAACATACTGTGCCACATCGTTTCTCTATGATGCTAGGGGTGGTCGCTCCGGCTGCGCGCTGGAGGCCATCGAGTACCACACGCCGGCGCTGAAACGCGATCCGAGCACCGATCCCGTTCGCCCGGGAATTCGCTCGACGCTGTTCGTCGTGGACGATCTGGAGGGCATGGCGGGTTCGCTGCGCGATGCCGGGATCGTCGTCGGTGATCCGGTGGCCGGCCTGATCAGCGGCACCGAGTCGGTGCTCATGCTGGACCCCGATGGTGCGGTGGTGGAACTGACCCAGGCTCTTGCCGATTCCGGCGCGTCAAAGGGAGCCCTGTTCTCAGGCATCAGGATCGCGGCAATCGATGCGGTAGCCACCGGAGAATTCCTGACGGCCATCGGCTTTGTGGAAGTCGAGCCGCCTACACGGGTTCTGGTGACCGGTGCGCAACTGGCACCCGACGGATCCGCTGAGGCATTGGACTGCCTGGTGGCTCGCTACGTGCTGCCCGAGGACGGGAATCAATTCGGCCTGACGGTGGTTGCGCACCCTGGCGCGGGTCGCGAGCCGGTGCCGTGGGGCGGCAATCGCCAGGGTCTCTACCGCTGTGCTCTGCGTGTCGAGAACGTTGAGAAGGCGTTGTCTGAGCTACCGGGTTTCATTGAGCCGCAAGGAGAGCCGGTGTGGTGCCCGTTGCCGGGGACCAAGATCGAGGGTCTTTTCATCGTATTTCTGCGCTCACCGGACGGCGTAGTTTTCGAGTTCGTCGAACGCCCACTGGAGCATTTCGGCAAGCGAGGTTGAGCCGGGACCTCGAAACGACGAGGCTGCGCGACGGGCTCACCACAGGGATCGACTGGATGCGCGGTCTGGGACAGATCGACGCGCAGGAGGAGTGCGTACATGAAACTTGCCGAACTCATCGACCCGGCGCACACCGCCGTTGTCGTGTCGGAAATGCAGCGCGGCATCATCGGTGACCTCGCCGCGCCCATCATGCGGCCGCAGGCAACGGAGGTGCGCGAACGCGGGGTTATCGACGGGTTGCGCAGGCTGATCGACGGGACCCGGACCAACAAGGCGCGTGTGGTGCATGCAACGCTCCAGTTCCGTAAGGACCGGGCCGGCATCATCATCAACACGCCGCTCATGGCCGCGATGCTCAAGGACCCGGACTACCTTCTCGTCGGCTCCGAGCAGGCAGCCGTGCTGCCAGAACTCGATGTGCGCGAAGAAGACATCATCGCGGCCCGCATTCACGGCATGTCCGCGTTCAACGGGACCGAACTGGACCCGATCCTGCGCAGTCTCGGAATTCGCACGTTGATCATTGGCGGGATCTCGCTGAATGAGGCGATTATCGGCATGGCGATCGAGGCCGTGAATATCGGCTACCGGATCGTGATTGCGCGTGATGCGGCGGCCGGGTTCCCCAAGTCCTTCCAGGAAGACATGTTGAGCTACGCCTTCTCGCTGCTCGGTTCGGTGGTCACGGTCGACGAGATTCTGGCGGCCTGGAAAAGTTAGTCGCGTCAGGAATCGGAAATAGCGTCGCGTGGGAGACGCCCGCCGCCGAGGAGAGCCACGCGGTGGTCCCGCGCGTCGCGCATGTCTTCGAGTACGGCCATGAGGTCGGCGGCCTGCGTGATGTGCTGACGCATCCCCATGCCCTCCCACGCCCGCAGCAGCAGTGACTTGGTGGCCTGCAGCGTGGATAGCGGTGCGCGGGCGATCTGTGCTGCGGTGCGCTCGACCTCGTCGTCGAGGTTCGCGCGCGGCACGACCCTGTTGACAAGGCACATCGCCAGAGCATCGGATGCGTTCAGCGTCTGCGCCGTATACAGGTACTCGGCGGCGCGTTTGTAGTTCATCAACACCCAGGGCTCGATCATCGTCTCCCCACCGGGAAAGCCAAGCGCCTGGACCAGGGGCATCTGGAAATACGCATCGTCGGCGCAGATCGTCATATCGGGTAACAGCGCCCAGTACGTCCCGCCGCCGAGCGCGTATCCGTGGACCTGCGCGATCATCGGTTTCGGAAACTCCTACAGCCGCAAGGTGGGATCCACGAACAGCTTTCTGCTGCCCTGCCAGTTCTTCCCCCGCGCTCGACCGCCTCGTCGAACTCCTGATACGCGCCGGGCTTCATGACATGACCGGCGCAGAACCCCTTGCCCTTGGCCTTGAGAATGACCACCTTGATGTCGTAGTCGTACCGAGTGCGGTCGAGGCATTCGTCGACCTGCTGCACCATTGCGCTGGATTGTGCGTTCGCCTGCTCCAGGTTGTTGAGCACGATTCGGGCGATCGGTGCCTCGTGCTCGTAACGGACCACGCCTAGATCTGTGCTTCTCATCAAGTCCCTAGCTCGTAGGCAGCGGGCCAGCCAGGCCACGCGGGAGCGTTCCCCATAGCCAGCTGACCGCCTGCCCGATCTCGGAGAATTGCAGGCTGACACCGTCTTTGGCGTGGTAGCGTTCCGCGGATTCGCTGAAGCCGGTGATCCGGCTGAGTCGGTGGCCGTTGATACGCAGGATCTGCCCGGTCAGCCACGACGACTCGGGTGATTGCAGCCAGGCGACCACCGCCGAACTGCGTCCCGGATCGAGCGCGGGGTCGTCGGCTGCGGCGCCGGCGAAGAAATCCTCGCTGATCCGAGTCACTGCCAGCGGCGAGATCGCGTTCGCCGCAACTCCGTAGCGCCGCATCTCCAAGGCCGTGACGATGGTCAGGTTTGCGATGGCGGCCTTGGCGGCGCCGTAGGCGCTTTGGCCGATGTTGCCCCACAGTCCGGCACCGGACACCGTGTTGACGATGTGCCCGTCGATCGGGCTGCCGGCCTTGGCCTGGGCGCGCCAGTAGTCGCAGGCGTGCTTGGTGACGGCGAACGTACCCTTCAGGTGCACGGCGATCACCGCATCCCAATCGGCTTCTGTCGCACTGGTGATCATCGCGTCGCGGACGATACCGGCGTTGTTGACCACACCGGTGAGCGTGCCGAATGTGGTCACAGCGGTCTGCACCATGTCGGCGACGTCATCCCAGGATGCCACCGAGCCGGTGTGAGCAACGGCCCGGCCGCCGGCCCGCTCGATCTCGCTCACCACCTCCGCGGCCGGACCATCGGCGCCGCCGGTGCCGTCCCGGCCGACACCCGGGTCGTTCACGACGACAGCGGCTCCCTGAGCGGCCAGCTGCAGGCAGTGTGAGCGACCGATGCCGCGACCCCCTCCGGTAACGAGGACGACGCGGCCGTCGAGTTCGGTCATGGTTCTCCTTCAGTCGAAGAGTTCGGTGATGAGCTTGCGCCGTTGTGACCAGTCGGCGCCGCGCAGATCGGCATAGCCGGATTCGGTGACGATCAGGTCGATGTCGTGCGCAGGCGTAGAAGCGGGACGGCTCAACTGCGTGACCAGCGGTGAGCGTCCGTTGACCGTCGTGGGGACCGCGATGATGGATAGCCCGCCGCAGCTCATCCGCGCGGCCGCACAGTAATCGGGGTGCCCGCCGATACCGCCGACCACTTTTTGGCCGATCCCCTCGACATTGACCTGGCCGACCGGGTCGATCTCGAGAGCGGTGTTGACTGCGACGAACGGCGCACCGCGCGATAACCGGGTCGTGTCATGGCTGTGGTCGATACCGCGCAGGATCGGCCGGCCATCGGCCCACTCGTAGAGCACCTCGCTGCCGAGCAGGTAGGTCGCGGACGGCATGCCGACGAGCAGGCCCCGGTTGTCGAGGTCGACGACTGCATCGGTCAGCAGTCCGGTGTCGATCCGCAGCGGCATCTGTGCGCGGCGCAACAAGGCGGTGCCCAGCTGGCCGGGGCCGTACTGCAGCCGCGCGCCCTCAGGGACGAACCGCAAGACCGCATCGGCCAGTGCGTTGTGAATATCGTGGGGCTCCTTGCCCGGCACCCGGACCGGTCCGTCAACGCTGCGCGCAATCACTCGTACCCTTGACGGGTCCAGGGGCGCCTCGGCGCTCGCGGCGGGGGCAGTCGTGTCGACAATCCCCAACACCGGCACACCGGCCTCGACGAGCTGGCGTTGCCACGATACCTCGGTGCCGAACTGCAGCAGCCCTTCTCGCTCAACGAGTTTGGTGATCAGAACGTCCGGGCGAAGTGTCCCGGTCAGCGATGCGGCTATGCCGGCCAGGCTGGTCGGCAGGTACCGGGCCGAGGGGCTCTGCAGTACCGCGCGAACACCCCACCCCGGCATCAACGCGACGACTTCGGTGAAGGCGTCGGGATCCAGGCCGTCCAACGGCGCCGGCAGCCAGCCCAGCACCAGCCGCAGCGAGCCGACACGGCGCGCGAGCGCACTCAGCGCCGCGGCAACCGACGTCCCGTCATCCAGACAGCGCACCGCGCCCACACCGTCACCGAGCGCCACCGTCATTCCGGGGCGCAGGACGTCGTCCAGCTTCACCGTGGTTCTTTGGGGAGGCCCAGCACTCGCTCGCCAAGGATGTTGCGCTGAATCTCGCTGGTGCCGCCCAAAATGGTCTGCGCCCGGCCGACCAGCATGTGGTGCACCAGTTCGTTGTCGGCGGGGTCGGCGCAGGCGTCGGTCCCGAGCACCTCGGTGGCCAGGTCTCCGAGGTCGCGGTCGGTCTCCGACGTCATCAGTTTGAGGACCGAGAACTCCGGTGACGTGAGGTCACCGGAGTCGATGGCACGTTGCCAGGTGAACCGCAACAGCCACATCCGGGCCCAGAGCTTGGTCATGGATCGGGCCAGCACCGGATCCAACAGGTTGTGATCGCGTGCCGCTGCGATCATCCGTTCGTGCAGCCGGAACATCGAGACCGCCTGGGAACCAAGCGTGAGCCGCTCGCGACCGAGAGTGACCAGCGCAATTGTCCAGCCCTGCCCGACGTCGCCGATCAGCGCGTCGTCGGGAAGTTCGGCGCCGTCGAAGAACACCTCGTTGAACTTGCTTTCGCCGTCCATTTGAACCAGTGGGCGCACCGTGACGCCGGCCGTGTCCATCGGGACGACGAACATCGACAGCCCGCGGTGCTTGTCCGGCCCGGTACGTGCCAACAGCAGACCGTAGTCAGCCGACGCCGCGGCAGAACTCCACACCTTCTGTCCGTCGATGCGCCAGCCGTTCGCGGTGCGCTCGGCACGAGTGCGGACTGCAGCGAGGTCGGATCCCGCACCGGGTTCGGAGAACAGCTGGCACCAGAGATTGTCGCCAACCCGGATCGGCTCAAGAAATCGGGCCTTCTGCTTATCGGTACCGAATTTGATCAGAACCGGGCCGACCAGATCCGCGCCAGTGATATTCAATTGACGGGGCACGCCGGCGCGCGCACATTCTTCAGCGAAGACGGCTTGGAACGCCACCGTGGCATCGGGGCCACCGAACTCGCGTGGCCAGTGCAGGCAGGTGTAGCTGTGGTCGGCGAGGTAGCGATGCCATTGCTGCCCGGGACCTACGTCGTCCGCGGTCGGCGTGGGGCCGTAGTTACGCAGTCCGGCGGGTTTGGGTGCGGTTTCCAGAAAGGCGCGAATCTGGGCGCGTAGTGCGTTGATGTCCTCGGTCTGAACCGACATCATCACTCCTTGGTTGTCGAAGACAGGCCGAAATTACTTCCCGTCGAGGTAGCCGTCGTATTCCCCCTGGACCGCTTCCATCGCGCCGAGGCGGCGCGCCAGAAGTGAGATCTCGGAGTCGTCGGCGTTGGCGGTCTTGAGATCGTCCAGCTGAGCTTTGCACCGACCGATTTCGACGGCGAGTCGTTGCCTTGCCTCGTCTTTGGTCAGCAAATCCTGATCTGCCCAGTCGGAGACCGGGAGCTGCTCAACGTGGTCCACCTCGTCCTCCCCGGCGGTCACGCCGCCCGCGGGAAGTTGTAGAACTCGCGGGCGTTGAGTTCGACAATCTTGTGCACTTCGTCGTCGGGCACATCCTGGAGTGCTTGAGCGGCTCGCTCGCGGCTCTGCGGCCAGAACGAGTCCGAATGCGGGTAGTCGCATTCCCAGGTGATCTTGTCGACGCCGATCGTGTGCCGCACCTCCACGCCGAAGTCGTCCTCGATGAAGCAGCCGTGAATGTGCTTCTTGAAAAGGTAGCTCGGCGGGTGGTCCTGGTTGATGTTGTTGTAGAATCGGTGTTTGCGCCATACGCTGTCGCAGCGCTCCAGGATGTAGGGGATCCATCCGATTCCGCCCTCGGACAGGCCGATCTTGAGTCTCGGGTGGCGATACAGGGTGTTGGAGAACAGCCAGTCCGTCATCGACGTCATCGACATCGTCCCCATCAGCGTGATGAACACCGCAAACGGTGCATCGGGAGCGATCGGCGGCGGGAAGCCGCCGGACCCGAAGTGCTGAGCCAGCACCATGTCGGTCTCCTCCATCGCCGAGAGCACCGGATCCCAGTGATCGGAGTGCACCGACGGCAGTCCCAGCCGGTCGGGCAGGTCAGGGAAGGTCACACACTTTGCGCCCTTGGCGGCGACCCGGTGAATCTCCTTGACGCTGGTCTCGACGTCCCAGAACGGCAGCATGGCGACGGGAATGAACCGGTCGGGTGCGGTGGCCGCCCACTCGTCGAGGTGGAAATCGTTCCATGCCGCCGAACACAACTTGGCCAGTTCCTTGTCCTCGCCCTCGGCGAACACCGCACCGGCGAACCGCGGGAACGACGGGAAGCAGGTCATGGCCTGCACGCCGTCGATATCCATGTCGGCCACTCGGGCCTTGGGGTCATAGCAGCCGGGAATCATGTCGTCGTAGCGCACCGGCTCGATGCCGTACTCCTCGGGCTTCTTACCGGCGACGGCATTCAGTCCGATGTAGGGGTAGATGCGTCCCTCGTATTCCCAGACCTGGCACATTTGGCCGGTGTCGGGACGTTCCCATTCGATGATCTTGGGTCCGGCCTCCAGATACCGCTGAGGCAGTCGGTCGCGCCACACGTTGGCATGCTCGATGAGGTGATCGTCGACGGAAATCAATTCCATCCAGGGCTGCAGCGGCACGAGTGCCTCCTCGTGTGGTATCGGAATTCTGCGAAAGAAAACGTAAAACATTTAGTTATTTACCTGTGATACTAATCATCTGGTCGGGCGTCGGGCAAGCGGACGATGGCCGGCAGCGGCTCAGAGCGGCGCGGCTACCGCCGCGAGCCGGTCCCAGTGCTGTCCGGGCGTGCCGAACAGCACCTCGTCGGTGCGGGCGCGGCGCAGGTAGAGATGAGCGGAGTCCTCCCAGGTGAAGCCGATGCCGCCGCGGATCTGGATGTTGGCGTGCGCGGCATTGCGTAGGGCCTCGGAGCAGACCGCCTTGGCCATGCTGGCGCGCCACCCCGCCTCGCTGGCCGTTTCCCCCGCCTCACCACTGACCGCCTGCAGGGCTGCCTGCGCCGCCGAACGTGCCCACTCAAGGTCGACCAACATGTCGGCGCACTTGTGCTTGATGGCCTGGAAGGTGCCGATCGGGCGGCCGAACTGTTCACGGGTGCGCGCATAATCGGTGGCGATCTCCAGCACTCGTTCGCACGCGCCGACCTGCTCGGCGGCCAAAACCGCCAACGTCAGAGTGACATTGCGTTCGATCAGGTCCCCGACGGGGCCCTCGACGGTCAGCCGCGTCGCCGAAGCCTCGGAGAAGGTGATGGTGGCCATCGGACGGGTGCCGTCGAGCACCCGCTCCGCTTCGATGGTGATGCCCTCGGCCGTCGGGTCCACCAGGAATAGCGCGGGCTCGTTGTCGGCCATGGCAACGACAACCACATCGTCGGCAGCCGTGCCATTGAGAACATGGCGGACCGCGCCGTTGATGCTCCAACCAGCGCCGCGGCGGCTCGCGGCCAGTGTCACCGCACCGTGATGCCACAGTCCACCGTCGTCGGTAATCGCGGCTGCTGCGGTTCGTTGGCCGTCAAGTAGACCGGACAGGCACTTCTCCGTGTCGGGATCCCCCTCGCGGACGCCGAGCAGCAGACCTGTCGCGAGCACCGTGGAGGCGACGAACGGAACCGGTGCCAGCGCGCGGCCGAGTTGGTGGGCAACCACGCCCAGTGCGGGGGCGCCATAGCTGGCGCCGCCGAGCCTCTCGGGCAAGGCGATCGCTGCGACCCCGACCTGACTGCACAGCACCTTCCACAGGCCGACATCCACGCCGCCGCGCTGGTCGCAATAGGCCACGGCGCGAACCTGCTCCTCCGGAACGAAACGATCGCAGGCGGCGCGCACCGACTGCGCTAGCTCCTGACGCTCATCGGCGGATAACCCCGTCATCGGTTTCCTCCTGCAATGTGTTGGGCGAGTTCTGACTTCGCCACCTTGCCCAGTCCCGTTAGGGGGAACTCATCGATGATGACCAAACGCTCAGGCCACTTCTGCTTCATCAGTCCGCGTGCGTCGAGGAAGGCGCACAGCTCGCCCAGGGTGACGTCGCGGTGACGGCGGGAACGCCGGACCACCGCGCACACCAATTCGCCGCGCAGCTCGTCGGGTTGACCCAACACCGCGACTTCGTCGACCAGCGGGTGCGCCAGCAGCTCGTTCTCGATTTCGTCGGGCGCAATGTTCTCGCCTTTGCGGATGATCAGTTCCTTCGTGCGGCCGGTGACCACGATCCGACCATCGGGCCGCAGGTAGCCTTGATCGCCGGTCCGAAACCAGCCATCCGACGTCGTGGTGTCGGCCCATTGCTGGGTGTCAACATAGCCTGGGGCTAGATTGGCCCCCCGCACCTCAATCTCATCGGTTGGACTGATTCGGACGGCCGCGCCGGCAATCGGCGGGCCGGAGCTGCAGCTTTGCTGTTCTTCGGTGTCGGAGCTTTTGCTGACGCACACCATCGCCGCCTCAGTCATGCCGTATGCATGCACGATCGGGATTCCCATGCAGTCTCGCACTCGTTTGTGCAGTTCAGGCGGACAACTCGCGCCGCCACCAATCAGCATTCGCAGCGATGGAACCAGGGGTTCAGCGCTGCCTGAGGCCAGCTGCGCCGACAGCAGCATCTGATAAAAGGCGGTGCTCGCCCCGGTAACGGTGACGTGGTGCCTGGCGAGCAGCTCGGGAAGGTCCTCGGCGACCTTGGGGATCATCACCAATGGCATGTCAGCCAGCAGGGCGGCAGCGAGGTAGACCATCCCGCCGATATGTGCGATCGGAAAGACCACGGTTCCGACCTCGCCGGGGTGGTCGCCGAGGCCCAGATGCGCGGCGAATCCGCGAGCCGCAGCCAACAGTGTGGCATCCGAGTGCCGCACCCCCTTAGGCTGCCCGGTGGTGCCGGACGTGAAGTACACCCATCGGGAATCCTGGGCCGAACGCTGACCGGCGAGCTCCGGATGCGGCCTCCCCGGCAACGCCCGCAGCCGATCGACAAGGTCGGCCGGTAAAGCGACGACCCGAGCCCCGGCCGGTGCGTTAGCGGCCGTCGACTCGTCGACCACGACGACGTCGGCCCCCGCAACATCGCAGGCCGCGGCCACCTCGCGTTCGCGGTACAGGTGCAGTATTGGCGCCTGGGTGACGTCGCTGCGAGCCAGCGCCAACATCACCAGTCCCGCAGCTATATTCGACGGGAGCTGCCAGGCTACCGTCATTCCGCGGCGGATCCCGGCCTCCCACAGCCAACCGGTAGCGGCGGAGGTCAGGACGGCAACGTCGGCGATGGTGAGTGTGTTGCCGGCGGTGTCGTGCAACAGCGGCCGGCCCGGTCGTGCTGAGGCTGACGTGTCAAGCAGCCCGGCGATGGTCCCAGCCGTCACCGCTGTGCCTCCTCACTTTTTACAATAGCTATAACTATTTAACCAATTTGGGCGATGAAACTCCAGCCGCTGCGGCCCGCGCTGCGGCGGGCTGCAGTGAACACGCCGGTGGTCGGGGGCGCGACCACTACTCCGCGTTGCCGATACGGGTGCCGGGGGTGAATTTGATGGGTAGTTCGCGCACCGCGTAGACCTCGCCGGCGTCCTCGAAGAAGGTTGGTTCGCCGGCGAGTTCGAAGTCGGGCAGCCGTTGCAGGACCTGACTGATCAGTACTTCGAACATCATCTTGGCGTAGTGCGAGCCCAGGCAGCGGTGCATGCCAATTCCGAATGCCATGTGTTTTTTGGCGTTAGCGCGCGACAGGTCCAGCGTGTCGGGGTCTTCGAACATGGCCGGGTCGCGGTTGGCGGCTGCCCACATCAGGATCGCCCGATCCCCCTCGCGCAGCGGCTGGCCGTGGAACTCGGCGTCGCGGGAGACGGTGCGGGCCAGTCCGAGCGTGGGCGTGTAGAGCCGAAGCAGCTCGTCGGTGCCCTTTTTGATCAGGCTCGGGTCGGCGATGAATTGTTGGCGCAGTTCGGTGTCGCGGCAAAGGCGCAACAGCACATTGCCGGTGAACCCGCTGGTGGTGTCCATGGCGCCGAGCATCATCAGGACGGTGTACATGGTGATCTGGCCGTCATCGAGCGGTTCGCCGTTGAGGGTGCCGCGCAGGATGTCGCTGAACAGCTCGTCGCGCAGGCCTTCGGCGCGCCGCTGTTCCATGTGCTTGACGATCTCGCCGAACATCTCCATCCCGGCCACATTGGCTTTCTCCGGGTCATGGGCGCGATCGTGCACGGTGCTGTGCACCCAGTGCACCCACTCCATGGCCCGGGATTCGTCGAACTCCAGCAACCGCAGGATCAGGCGCGCCGGCAGCGGTGTGGTCAGCTCGCCGACCACATCGCACTGGCCGCGTTCGATGAAGGCATCGATCGCCTCGGTGGCCATCTCTACGGCGGCGGCCCGGAACCGTTCCGCAGCCCCGGGGGAGAACCTCCGCAACGTTGCCTCGCGCAACTCCTGGGTCTCCGGGGGGTCAGATTCGATCGGAAGGATCGGCAACGGCAACTCGCTGGCTGGCACTCCCACCGACGGATACGAGTTGAACAGGGCGTCGTCACGGGCTGCCTCGAAGACCGAAGCGTAGTCCGTCAACGCCCAAAAGCCGTCGTGGTGCGACGAGTGCGCCACCGGACAACCCGATTCCCGCATCCGACGAAATGCCCCGTGCGGATCCTGGCGGAATTCGGCTGAATGATGGTCAAGGTCCACCTCGGCGCGCGGCCGCGGTTCGCTCCGGGTGTCGGTCATCGACTGCTCCTTGCGTTGGTCTACCTGCTCAGGATTGCGACTGCTGCGGTTCCCGGCGCCCCGTAGAGCTGGGCCAGCGCCACGCGCGGATTGTTGGGTACCTGCCTGTCACCGGCGGTGCCGCGTAACTGGTGTACCAATTCGTAAACTTGCCGCAGGCCCGATGCGCCGACCGGTTCACCGTTGGCCAACAGGCCGCCGTCGGTGTTGATCGGTAAGCGACCGCCGATTTCGGTGGCGCCGTCGGCGAGTAGTGCCTCCTGTTCACCGTCTTTGCACAACCCGGTCTCGGCCATGTGGATGATCTCCGATCCTGAGTCGGTGTCCTGAAGCTGGGCGATGTCGATGTCCTCGGGTCCCACGCCGGCCTGCTCGTAGGCGGCCTTGGCGGCCTCCGCTGTGGTCCCGGACGCTAACGGCAGCTCGATCGATGTTCGTAACAGCTCGTAGGCGCCGTCCCGGCGGCTGCGCAGCGCAGTGGAGCGTAGATAGATCGGTGTGTCGGTGTACTGCTTGGCCACCTCGGCGCGGCACACCACCACGGCGGCGGCACCCTCGTTGGGGTTGCAGTACATGTATTGGCGCAGTGGGGCGTTCACAACCGGCGAGTCGAGGATCGCTTCGGCACTCATCGGTTTGCGGCGCCAGGCGTGTGGGGCCAGGGCGCCGTTGGAAAAGTTCTTCGCGGCGACGCGGGCCAGCGCCTGTTCGGTGACACCGTGGTCGTGCATGTAACGCATGATCTTGGTGCCGAAGTAGTGCGTGGTCAGGAACATGCCCTGATCGCCGTACCACTGTGGCAGTCCGGAAACCGACGGGTCGGCACCGAACGCGCCGCGTGGATGCTTGTCCAGCCCGACGCCGACGGCGATGTCTGCCTCACCGAGCTGCACATCGCGGGCGGCGAGGGTCAGCAGCGAGTTGCCGGTGGCGCAGCCACTCAGCGTGGCGCGTGCCGGCACTCCTGTCATGCCGACCAAGCCTGTGACGGCCTCCGGGTTGGACACCTCCAGGCTGCCGGCGTACAGACTGCCCACATCGGCCCAGTTCACACCGGCATCCCGCAGTGCTCTGTTGATCGCCACCGCGCCCATGTCCAATGCCGATCTGCCCTCGTAGCGGCCGAAGGGGTGGAGTCCGACGCCAATGATCGCGATGTCGGGCTTGCTGCTCATGGGGCTCCTTTCGGGCGTCCAGGCAGGTCATGAGCCTGCTGGCCGCGCCGGCACTTTGACTTCGGTATCGTTAAGTCTATAACTATATATCGGATTAGGTGCAAGGGTTTAGAATCGCCGCATCGCCTCGAGCTGGGCGACTGCGGGCGTTGCGAGTGAGGGCTGAAGCGTTGAGTATTTCGTTGTTGTTGGAAATGGCGGTTTCGGGTGACCCGGATCGCGAGGCCGTGGTAGACCACGGAGTCCGGTTCACGACCGCCGAACTCAGCGAACTGGCCGATGGGGGAGCGGGGGTGATCGCGGCGTCGGGGGCACGGCATGTGGTTTACGTCGGCGCGGGCGGCGTGCTTCTGCCGCTGTTGATCTTCGCGTCGGCCCGGGCCGGTAGGGCCTTAACGCCTCTGAACTACCGATTGAGTGAGAGCGGGCTGCGCCAGCTGATTGACCGGCTGCCCGACCCGCTGATCGTGGCCGACAGTGAGTACCTGGACGTTGTCTCGAATGCGGGCAGGCCGGTGATGACCTCCGACGAGTTCGTCGCCGCCGCGCGCACGACCGACCCTGTATCGGAGTTCGCCGATCCCGACGACGTGGCGATCGTGTTGTTCACCTCAGGTACGACGTCACGCCCCAAAGCCGTTGAGCTGTCGCATAACAACCTCACCAGCTACGTGACGGGTACGGTGGATTTCGGCTCCGCTGCCGCTGATGATGCAGCGTTGGTGTGCGTTCCGCCCTACCACATCGCCGGGGTGGGCGCCGCGCTGTCGAATGTCTATGCCGGTCGAAAGGTCGTGTATCTCCGTAGATTCGACGCGCAGGAGTGGGTGCACCTGGTCGGCCGTGAGCGAGTGACGACCGCAACGGTGGTGCCGACGATGCTGGACCGGATCGTCGCGGTGTTGGAAAGCGAGCCGACCGAGTTGCCGACGCTGCGCAATCTCGCGTACGGCGGTTCGAAGGTGGGATTACCGCTAGTGCGCAAGGCGATGGATCTGCTTCCGGGTGTCGGGTTCGTCAACGCCTATGGGTTGACCGAGACCAGCTCGACCATCGCGGTGCTTACTCCGGAGGATCACCGGGCGGCTCATGGCGCGCGCGATGACATGGTCGCGCGGCGGCTGGGCTCGGTCGGACGTCCGGTGCCCGGCGTCGAGGTGCAGATCCGCGCTGAGAACGGAACGGTGCTGGGGGCAGGCGAGACCGGCGAACTGTTCGTGCGGGGCCCGCAAGTCTCGGGCAAGTATGCCGAGATCGGTTCGGTGCTGGATGCACAGGGCTGGTTCCCAACCAGAGACGTCGCGATGTGCGATGACGCCGGCTACCTATTCATTGGGGGGCGATCCGACGACACGATTATCCGTGGCGGTGAAAACATTGCCCCGTCTGAAGTTGAGGACGTGCTGATCGAGCATCCCGATATCCACGACGTTGCGGTCGTGGGCCTCGACGATCCCGAATGGGGCCAGATCATTGTCGCGGTGGTGGTGCCCGAGTACGGGCGCAGCCCCCGGCCGGGCGAGTTGCGGGAGTTCGCGCGCAGAACGCTGCGCGGATCGCGAACTCCGGACCGGATTGTGTTTCGGGATCAGCTGCCCTGTACTCCCACGGGGAAGGTATTGCGCCGCGAGCTTGTCGAGGACCTCAAGTTCGTCGCCGCCGAGTAGTAACGGTAGTTTCGAGAAAACAAGGAGAAAACGTGGTCAAGAGCGGCACCCGCTTGCAGAGCCAGGTGTGTGATACCCAGGTCATCGTCGTCAAGGCCGCCGACAGCCTCGGCGATCTCCGCTGCGGCGGCCGGTCGATGGTGCCGGTGGGCTCTGATCGGCCGGCGGACGCAGCGCCAGACCCAGCGTTCTCCGACGGCAACGCGATGGGCAAGCGTTATGTCGACACGACCGGTGCCGAGGTGTTGGTCACCAAGGCTGGTAGCGGAACGCTCAGTGTCGGGACGACCGCACTGGCGCTCAAGGAGGCTAAGCCGCTGCCTGCGAGCGACTGAGCTCGGCGGCGGCGCGGGACCGTGCTGGGCCGACGACATCGCGACTGTCCGGCTGACGTACGGCGCGGCTACGCGGGTGGGCGGTACCCGGCGGCCGAATTGCGTAGCTGCCAGATGAGCTCTGGGCACAGTTCCTCTGCGGACTGACCGATGAGATACGACGCCTGGAATTCGTCAGACGTGCTGAAGTCTGCTTTGACGTCCCCCGCCAACTGGGCGTATCTCTCGCCGCTGGCGATCTTGTCACAGATACCACGGCCGTAGGCGAGCGCTTGGTCGGCATTGGCGAAGTTGTAGCCCGGCCGGACATTCACATTGACCAGATACCCGATCTCGTCTGCCGACGCCGTCGGTACGGCGACCATGACCGTGCTGAGGGTAAGGGGGGCCCCCAGGGCCAGGACAGTGAGCCGCTTCAATTGCTTCATAACAGGTAAAAGAGTAATTCATTTATCTGATTGTGGATAGCCTTGTCCGGTGACGGCAGCCCGAACACACCGTCTGACCCCACTTCTTGCCTGGCGGGCTGATCAAAGCGTAGGACCACTCCGGCCAACCGACTGACCGCGTCGTCGACCCCCGGCGAGCACACGTTCTCGCCACGACGAGTGGCACCTATGTGGTCACCATTCGGATACCGCAGGGCGCTGTCGGTGATGACACTGCCCAACGTCCGAGCCGGTATTACCGACTACTGAGCAACATCGATCCGGCCACCGGTCCACCGCCGACGCCGACCGCCACTACCTCGGGCGTCTTCGGCGCCTGCCGGTCACCGCCCTCACCCCACAACTGCACGCACGCTTCGTGAAGGAACCCCATGCCGTGCAATCGACCGCCCGACAGCTGCCCGCCGCTGGTGTTGAGCGGCAGTGAACCGTCGAGTGCGATGCGTTCACCACCGTCGATGAAGTGCCCCGCCTTGCCGTGCTCACAAAACCCCATGGCCTCCAGCCACATCACCGTCAGGAAGCTGAAGCCGTCGTAGAGCTGAGCCATGTCGACGTCGGCCGGCGTCAGCGCGGTGTTCTCCCACAGCGTCGCGGCGGAATCATGAGCGGCCATCGTTGTGACATCCGACCGCTGATCCCAGGTGGCGCGTTCAAACATTCCGGGCCCCACCGATTCCACGGTCAGCGGGTGGCGAGGTAGGCCCTTCGCGGCGTCGCGCCGTGACACAATGACCGCGGTCGCGCCATCACACGGGACGTCACAGTCGTACAGGCACAGTGGCTCGGAGATCATCCGGGCGTTCAGGTAGTCATCCATCGTCATGGGCTCGCGGTAGATCGCGTCGGGATTGAGCCCAGCGTTGCGGCGCGCGTTGATGGCGATGTAGCCGAGCTGCTCGCGCGTGAACCCGAAATCGTGCATGTAGCGCTGGGCCGGCATGGCCAACCAGTTCGCCGCCGAGAGCGCACCGAATGGCGCAACCCACTCCAGATGGGGAGGCAAGTTGCCGCCGGTGAACAGCACCGACGCCCGCCCACCGCCGGCCTGCTCCGCGGCGGTGGACTCCCAGACCGACCGGTAGACCACGACGTGGTTCGCCAACCCGAGCGTGACAGCCATGCACGCCTCGATCGCCGGGCCGATCTGTCCTGCCGTCTCCATCGCCGAGACGTACCAGCGACAGCGCATACCCAGCGCGTTGCGGACCTCGGTGATGGTCGCCCCTGAAAAGCCTGGGTCGGGTACACCGGGCCCGGGGTAGCTGGCGATGCCGTCGATGTCGTCGACGGTCAAGCCCGCATCGGTGATGGCGCGCAGCACCGCTTCCAGCGTCAGCTCCAGGCCGGTTCGGCCGAGCCGACGACCGACCTGCGATTTACCGGCGCCAGTCAGGACCGCCTTCCCGCCGAACGGACCACCCGTCATCACATTGCCGCCGGTGACACAGCGGCTGGCATGTTGAGAATCATCGAACCTTCCGACCGGGTTGCAAACTCAAGCTGATCGCGACCGGAGTCTAGCGCCGGGCGCGGTATTCCTGAAAACATTTAACGGATTCTGGGAGGTTAGGTCAATCAGAACACGAAACGCGCGATCAGGTCGGCCACCGCGGCCGGCTTGTCGGACCCATCGATCTCGACGGTGTGTCGCACGGTCAAGTTGACGATGCTGTCGTCGACCTTCACGGCATCGATCAGTGCGGAACGCACCCGGACCCGGCTACCCGCGGTGACGGGCGCCAGAAATCGCACCTTGTTCAGGCCGTAGTTGATGCCCATCTTGGCGTTCTCGACGCGGTAGTTCTGCTTGCTGACGCCCGGTATCAGCGACAAGGTGAGGAAACCGTGCGCAATCGTTGCACCATAAGGACTTTCGGCCTTGGCGCGATCGGTGTCGACGTGGATCCACTGGTGGTCCTCCGTGACGTCGGCGAATGCGTCGATGCGTTTCTGGTCCACTTCCAGCCAGTTTGTAACGCCGAGTTCTGCTCCGATCGCCTGGACCGCCTCGTCAACGGATCCGATCACTCTCATGGCCGCTCCTAAAATTCCTATGCAGTGATACCGCTATCTATTTAACGGTATAGACTGATCGCACTCGCCGGGCCCCCGCCCGGTGGCCTGACCGACGACCTTGGGAGACACATGGCTGCAACCACGTCCCGTGCAGCGATCGTAGGCGCCGCCCGCACCGCGATCGGCACCGCACGTAGAGGCACCCTGGCCAACATGCCGGCCATCGACTTGGCCAAACCGACGGTGGCCGGGACCGTTGCTCGGTCCGGGCTCGATCCCGCCGAGTTCGACGACTTCATCCTGGCCGAGAGCATGCAGGGCGGTGGTGACAGCGCTCGTTACATCGCGGTGGATCTGGGCCTTGTTGAAATCCCGGGCATGGCGGTCAACCGACAGTGCGCCTCCAGTCTCTCGGCGATCGCCGTCGGCGCCGGACAGATCGCGGCGGGCATGAGCCGAGCGGTCTTGGCCGGTGGCATGGAATCCTGCTCGACCGCACCACTGCTGCGTAAACGCAAACCGTTCACCAGCGGTAAGGCGCCGGAGGACTACCAGGATCCGTGGTACCCGTTCTCGCATCCGCCCACCGACGACGCTCCCGCACTGGACATGTCGATCACGGTGGCCCACAACTGTGCCGTTCAGTACGGCATCTCGCGTCAGGCGCAGGACGAATGGGCGTTACGCAGCCACCAGCGCGCGGTAAAAGCGATCGACGCCGGATCCTTCGTTGACGAGATCGTGCCGATCGAGGTGCCCCAGCCCGACGGCAGCTTCAAGACGTTCACCCAGGACGAGCATCCGCGCCGCGACACCACCGCGGACACGCTCGCCGCACTGAGGGTCTTGCACCCCGAAATCGACGGGTTCACCGTGACGGCCGGCAACTCCTCGGGCATCAACGATGCCGCCGCGGTGGTGGCACTGGCGAGACCGGATAGCCGCAGCGACGTATTGGCGCATGTGCTGTCCTGGAGTTCGGTCGGTGTTCCGCCGAATCGCACGGGTAGTGGACCTATTTCGGCAATTCCGAAGGCGCTAGAGTTGGCCGGGCGCAAACTCGAGGATGTGGCGCTGTTCGAGATCAACGAGGCGTTCGCCGCCCAGGCGGTCGCCTGCGCGGCCGAACTCGGCCTCGACGAGGAGATTGTCAACGTCTACGGGTCGGGAATCAGTCTCGGCCATCCGATTGCCGCCACCGGCGCGCGCATGGTGACGTCGGCCATCTACGAACTGCGGCGCCGCGGCGGCGGTATTGGCGTCCTGTCCATGTGCGCCGGCGGTGGCATGGGCGCTGCGATGGTTATCGAGGTGGTTTGAGATGAGCGCATTGATCACAGAGGGGTTGTTCCGGGTCGACGGCGACCGTGCAGTGCTGTTCGGCTCCCGCCGACGTGCGACTGGCGTGGTGAAGTTCCCGGCAGAGCGGCCCGAGCTTTTCGATGGTGCGCCAGATATCCAAGCGGACATCGAGCCCATCGAGTTGTCCACCGAGGGAACGCTTTACACCTACACCACGCAGGAGTTCGCCCCGCCGCTGCCGTACAAGGGCGATCGGTCGCCCGGGGTGTTCCAACCGTATGTGGTGGGTTTCGTCGAGTTGGCCGAGGGCGTGCTGGTGGAGACGCTGATCGTGGATGTGGACCCGGCCGACCTGCACATCGGGCAGCCGTTGATATCGACCACCACGACGCTTCAGACCGCCGACGGCGAATCGTTGCTGACCTTCGCGTTCCGGCCAGCCGGGGCGGGCTAGGCTCCGGAACGGGCCGCCATCGGGGCGATCATTTCGGTGACCACCGAGATCATCTCGTCGCGTTCGACAGCGACGGTCTGTCGGTGAACCGTGTGCCATGCTCGGTCCAACAAGCCCATCGCCGCGACACCGATGACATCCGGCGAGTGCAGACCATCGCCGGCGATGGCCTGTCCCAACTTCCACGAGGCTCTGGTCACCATGCGATTACGGGAGTTGTGGAATGCGTCGTCGTCGGGGGCGGAGTGCGCCGAGGCCAGCACGAACGCGCCGTGGTGATCCATGTAGTCGAAGTAGTGACCGACCCAAGACTGAATCTCCGCTGGCCCGAAGGGTTCCTCGGCATCGGCCCACTCGGCGATGACCGCGAGGACTTCTTGATACGCCGTGTTACCGAGGACGTTGAAGATCTCCCGCTTGTCCTTGAAGTAGGTGTAAAAGCCGGCCCGCGAAATGCCGCACTCCTCGGTGATCGCGTTGATCGGGGTGCCGGAGTAGCCGCGTTCCAGGAACAGTCGGCGGCTGGCGTCCAGGATCGCCGACCGAGTCCGCTCGCCACGGCTGACGTCCGGCTGCGATTCTGCGGGAACGCGGGTGGTAACCGTCATGTGACGAATGTATATGACGGTATGGTCAAGTTCAATCCAAGCACTTCAAGGCTATTGGTAACGTATTTCAGAGCCGCGACTTGACACAATCGTCAAGTTGGGCGAAGCTCTAGTCAACCCACGTTGAAGTAAGGGAGAAGCCGATGATGCAGTCCGCCAGCCAGTTCACTGATGCACCGATCTTCGATGCCGACCAGCACATGTATGAGAATCCCGATGCGCTGACCCGACACCTCCCCGACCGCTACAAGTCGAAAGTGCAGTTCGTCCAGATGGGCAGGCACACGCGGATCGCGATCCTGAACAGGATCACCGATTACATGCCGAACCCGACGTTCGAACGGGTTGCCGCCCCAGGCGCGCACGAGAAGTTCTACTCCGGCCAGAACCCTGAGGGCCTGACGATGCGGGAAATGTCCGGGCGGGGCATCGATGCGCCCGCTGCGTCGCGCAATCCCGAAGACCGGATCGCCGAGCTCGACCGCCAGGGCGTCGACGCGTGCTTGAATTACCCGACGCTGGCCAATCTGGTCGAGCATTCCGCCGCTGAGGATCCCGAGCTGACCGCGGCGATCATTCACGCGCTCAATCAGTGGATGCTCGAGCACTGGGGCTACAGCCACGCCAACCGGATCTACTCGACGCCGGTGCTCACCCTGGGGCTCGTCGACGAGGCACGTCGAGAGCTGGAGTACATCTTGGACAACGGCGCCAAGGTCGCCCTGATCAAGCCAGCCCCGGTCTACGGCTACAAAGGCTGGCGTTCGCCGGCGCTGCCCGAATTCGATCCGTTCTGGCACGATGTCGAGGACGCCGGTCTACCCATCGTCCTGCACGCGAGCCAGCCACCACTGCAGGAATACATAGAGAAGTGGGAGCCGGCGGATACCAGCAATGCATTCGAGATGTCAGCGTTCAAGTGGACTGCGCTGGGCCACCGCGAGATTGCCGACATGCTGACCAGTCTGATCTGCCACGGCACGCTCAGCCGGTTCCCGAAGCTGCGTATCGCCAGCGTGGAGAACGGCAGTTCGTGGATCAAACCGCTCTTCGATGATCTGGCGTTGACCTACAGCAAGATGCCACAGAACTTCCCTGAACAGCCGCATGACGTGTTCCGCCGCAACATTTGGGTCAGTCCGTTCTGGGAGGGCTCGGTCGCCGATGTCGTCGAGACCGTTGGGTGGGACAAGGTGTTGTTCGGTTCCGATTGGCCGCACCCCGAGGGCCTGGCAGAGCCGAAGGGATATTGGAAGTACGCCGAGGGCATGGACGTTCGGCGTACCTACGACTTCATGGGTGACAACGCGCGGCGCTTCATGGGCCTGCCAATCGCCAATCCTGACCCCGACGCCGTCAAACCGCCGGAGCTGGCAAACGCCTGACCCGCCGGAGGGACCGGCGCATTCGCTTGGTGGCCGTATCTTCGGATGGCGACCACAGAGGTGATTGACCGTCGCTGGTGATGCCGACGGACGCCCACGTGAAAGGGTGGACGTCGGCATCACCAGCGTGCAGACGCATGTCGGCCCTGTTGGTGAGCCTCCCATCACCGTCGGCGGTTAGTGTGCGCGGTGATGCTGTCATCGTCCCGGCTCGGCATGGTTCTATCGAACGGGTTGCGGCCCCATGCCGATCGATCATGGCGCCCCTGGCAGTGCGCGTGTGTCAGCAACGGCGCCCGCACACCTCGAACGACGTGAAAGAGCCAGGCTTGCTTAGCTATCGCGGCGGATAGGCGGGCGGCGGGTAGACACCCCGCAGGATCCAGGCCCACCAGTTGACACCAAACTCAACCTCGTCGCTCATGTCATAGTCAGGGGCGGGATCGAGCGGAATATTCCGCTGCTTTTGGGCGGCGGGCGGCGACGTTCCGTCCGCACTTGGGCTGGTGCCAGTTGGTTGTTGGGGTTGTCCGTAGACGGCCACCACGACAGTGCGGTCTGGACTGTTCTCTGACCACACACCCATTTGGCTATTGGCGCAGTTGGACATTATGGCGTTATAGGCGGGGTCGTAGTACCAGCGGTTGAGCAGGTCGTTGCCACTGATTGCGATGGACTGATTGATCGCCACTGTTTCGGCCGCCTGCCCCTGGTAGCCGGCCGCGTTCGCGCGGTCCTGGGGGGTGGACCCGTCTGAACCGATGTCCCCGTCGAGGTTGCGATTGTTCAAAACATCGAGGGTGTGCCGCTGTGCGGCGAGTTGTAGCTGCGGGTTGATCGTGACGTCGTTGGTGCAGCCGGCGTGATGCTGCATCGTGTACACGTTGGCGACGACGCTCTCGTTGAGTCGAGCAATGATCAGAACCTGTGGATGACCCTCGGTGGGGCGGCATGAAAGTGGGC
>NZ_JAYJJS010000033.1:0-53743 GCF_020181635.2 Mycobacterium zoologicum
CCCCCCCCCCCCCCCCCCCCCCCCCCCCCCCCCCCCCCCCCCCCCCCCCCCCCACCGCCGGCTCGGACTGGGTGACCGCGGCCGTCGGGCGAATGCCGATCGTCACCGCCACCGCCAGCGCCGCGCATCCGGCGACCAGGATGCCGCCGACCGAGCTTCCCACCAGCAGGACACGACCCACCGGCGGCGGCAGCACCTCAGGTTCGCCGGCCACCTCGGTTTCGTCGTATTCGTCGTAGTCGTAGTCCTCGTCGGCGTACTCCACCGGCAGCGGCTCCGAGTCGTCGCCGGTCAAGGAGTAGGCCAGTTGCTGATCGGGTTCCACACTCTCGGCGGTGGGCGCCGCCGCGGTGGCCGTCGCGTCCGCCGGCTCCACTCCGACCGCCACTGGCGCCGCCATGGTCGCGTCGGCAGTCGGCAGAAACGCCGTCTCACCGTCCTCGCCAGAGACATTGCGCGCCAGCGCCACTGCCGAGCGCGCCTGATCCGACTCGGACACGTTCTCCACACCGGCTTCGTCGAGCGCCTGCCGAAGCCGGCTCAGCAGGTCCGCATCTGACCAGCACAGCCGGGTGGCCGCAAGCCGGTGCCCCTCGTCGGCCAGCATCCGGTCGGTGCCGGTAATGGTCTCGATGAGGGTTGCGACCGGATCCTGGGTCAGGTCGAGCATCGACTCGTCAAGCACGGCATCGCCGTAGGCATCGGATTCGACCAGAGCCAGACGGGCGAGCGCGCCGGTTACCGACACACCGAGCGCAACGTCCATGCGAAAACTCCTCCTTACGCCCACTGATTTGCCAGTCTAACCGCGCACACCGACAGCCGACCGGCACGATCTTCGCTGTTCAGCGGCGTAGCCGGGCCACGCTGTTATGGTGAGCAAATGACCGGCGAGTCGACCAGAAGCTGGAATATCGGCCGCGATGTGACCGCAGCGGTACTGCTGTGCGCCGCGTCGGTGTTGCCGTGGAACCTGTTTTTCGGTGTCGGGATTCCCACCGCCGACCCCCGACTGCAGGCGGCCGGCACGACGGCTACCGTCCTGGCACTCGGTTCGCTGGCCGCCACCTATGTAGGACCCTGGCGGATCACCGGCGCGCACCCCAATCCGCGCCTTCTCGGACTACTCCGGTTGACGCTCGCCGCGCCCTATCTGGCGCTGGTTCTCGGCGTGGTCGCCTTCGACGCGGTGCAGACCATCCGCTACGGAGGCAGCGCGCAGCCGCCCGGCGGGGTTGGCCCCGGAGCCTGGCTGGGGGCCGCCGGGGCGCTGCTGGCCGCGCAGCCTGTGCTGGCCGGCCCGGCCCGATACTGGAAGCGTGCGGTGCGCGCCGTGGGCTACGCCTCGATCATCGGCGCTGCACTCAGTGTGGGGTTCAACCTCTACTGGCGGGTGCACTACGCGCTACCCGACGGAGCCGGTGAGTACCGTAGCCAGCAGGTCGCGATCATCGTCACCGCAGTCGTCTACGGGGCGGTGGCATGGATCACCCTCGTCGTGGCGTCGCGCTGGATCCTGCGACGAGACAAGGCATCCCAGCTCGCAGTCGTCATAGTCGGCGGCGCGACGCTGGTGGCCGGAGCGTTGGTCTGGGTGATGCCGGCGGGCCGGTTCGTCGACGGGTTTCACGGCATCGCCCAGAACACCTCCACCATGGGCGTCGGATTCGAGGGCTATTTGGCGTGGGTTGCCGCCGCGGCGATCTTCGCCGTGGTCGCACTGCGTGACGCCCCGGGCGCAACCTGGCTGCTCGCCACGCGAAACATCTTGCTGCTCATCATCGTCTGGTGTGTGGGTTCGGCCATCATGCGTCTCGACGACATCGTGGTGGCCGCGACATTGGGCTTGCCCTATTCGCCGTACGACAGCGCGGCGATGGCGGCCTTCGACGTGGTGACCGCGGTGGTCGCGATCTGGCTGCGGATCAACCTGGGCAATCGGTCGCTACCGGTGGCCGCCGTCTGGTCGGTGGCCGCGGTGTTGTTCGGGTTCACCATCGCGCGCCTGGTGGTCGGTGTCGGCCTGGCGCCACGGCTGGCGCAGGCCCAGCAGGAGGCAGCGCTGGCCAATCCGGTCTACGGCAATGGCCTGGCGCAGCAGATCACCAGCACCTTCGATCTGGTGCTGTGCGGATTGGCTTGGTGCGCAATGGTGGTCGCGATAATCTCCGCCCGATTCGCCCGGGCGGAGCGTCCCCGCCCAGGTGACCCCGGTTCACCGAGCATCTTCCGGTCACAGAACGCCACTGCGAAGGCGCCCGGAGACGGGCCGAAGATCTATCGGGGAACCGACGAGCCTCAGGGCAGCTCGAACGGCAACTGAACGCCCTCGTGCGGCAGGCAGTGCGTACAGCTGCGGCGCTCGTCGATCTGCTCGATACCCTGCAACACCAGCTTCTTGAACGGCTCGATGTTCCTCTTGAACTCCGCGAACACATCGACTGTCCGCACGCCGCTGCCGACGTCGATGCCGGCATCCAGGTCGGTGACCAACGCCACTGCGGCGTAACAGATCTCAAGCTCGCGCGCCAGCACCGCCTCGGGATAACCGGTCATGTTGATCAGCCGGAAGCCTGCTGAGGCGAACCATTGGCTCTCGGCACGGGTGGAGAACCGCGGGCCCTGGATCACCACCATCGTGCTGCCGTCGACGATGTCGGGCAGACTGGTCATCACTGCCCGCAGCGTCGGGCAGTACGGGTCGGCGAACTCGACGTGCACACCGCCGTCGTCGAAGTAGGTGTCGGCGCGGGCCCGGGTGCGGTCCACCAGCTGATCGGGCACCACCACCGTTCCCGGCGGCAGCTCCGGAGTCAGGCTGCCCACCGCACACGGCGCCAGGATGCGCCGCACCCCCAGCGCCCGCAGCGCCCACATATTGGCCCGATAGGGCACGGTGTGCGCGGAGAATTCGTGCTGCTCGCCGTGCCGTGGCAGGAACGCGACCTCGTGGCCGCCGACGGTGCCCACGGTGATCTCCGCGCTGGGCCGCCCATAGGGGGTGTCACATTCCAGCCGGCGCGCGTTGTCGCCGAACAACGAGTAGAACCCGCTGCCACCGATCACTCCGAGCATGTCGCGCCTCTTCCTCCTCATCGCTTCGTCCCCCTCGCCGCTGCGCGGCTGGGGCACCCCCACTGCATCGTCATCGCCGGGCAAGGTGAGCTTCCCTCTGGCGTGTAAGGATCGTGCCCATGTCGCAGAAGGCCAGCTTTGCACAATGGATCTCCGGGGCCCGGCCCCGTACCCTGCCCAACGCGATTGCCCCGGTGATCGCCGGAACCGGCGCGGCGGCCTGGCTCGGCGCGGCCGTGTGGTGGAGGGCACTGCTGGCGCTGACGGTCGCGGTGGCGCTGATCATCGGGGTGAACTTCGCCAACGACTACTCCGACGGCATCCGCGGCACCGACGACGTCCGAACCGGGCCGCTGCGGCTGGTGGGCTCACGGCTGGCCTCCCCACGGGCGGTGCTGAGCGCAGCGGTGGTGGCGCTGTCGATCGGTGCGCTGGCCGGACTGGCGCTGGCCCTGGTCAGCGCCCCGTGGCTGGTGGCCGTCGGGGCGGCCTGCATCGCCGGGGCGTGGCTGTACACCGGCGGGGCCAAGCCGTACGGCTACTCCGGGTTCGGCGAGGTGGCGGTGTTCGTGTTCTTCGGCCTGGTGGCCGTCCTGGGCACCCAGTACACCCAGGCGCTGCGGGTGGACTGGGTCGGGGCGGCGTTGGCCGTCGGTGTCGGGGCGCTGTCGTCGGCGGTGCTGGTGGCCAACAATCTGCGCGACATCGACACCGACGAGCCGGCGGGCAAGATCACCCTGGCGGTGCGACTCGGCGACGCCCGCACCCGGGTGCTGTTTCAGCTGCTGGTGGCGCTGACCGGGGCGATGACGCTGGCGCTGATGCGGGCCACCCCGTGGGCTGCGATCGGCCTGATCGCCACCCCGCTGGCGGTGCGGGCGATAGCGCCGGTGCGGTCGCGGCGGGGCGGGGCGCAGTTGATTCCGGTGCTGCGCGACACCGGGCTGACCATGCTGGTGTGGGCCGCCGTGGAGGCGGTCGCGCTGGCCTACGCTTGATTTCGGCGCGGTTTTACCCGCTGAGCGGTAAGTATCGCGCCGAAATCACTGCTCCCCGCGCAGCTTGGCCTGCAACTCCGCGCGTTCGCGCCGACGCCGCTCACCGGCCACCGACAGGCTTTCGTTGGCGCGCTTGCGCAGCGGCGTGAAGACCCACATGCCCAGCGGCAGCGCCACGATCAGCGCCAGCAGCATCGCCATGATGGGCGGGAAGTCGCTGAGTCCGAGCAGCCGCGCCACCCCGTAGACCACCGCACTGAGCACGACCACCAGCCCCAGCCGGGCGAGCGTGTACGCCACAACATCCAAAACCGCACGCCCCAACGGGGCTCGACCTGCCATCACGGTCGCCCAGCCTACTGCCGGGCCTGACCTGCCCAGACGGCGCTAGCGGTATATTCGGCCCCAGGAGGTGTCCGCCGTGCCGCTCTACGTGCTCCTCGCAGTGACCTTGGGGGCCTTGATCTATATCGCGCTGCGAACCGCGCGCAGCCGGCCGAGGACCCGCGTCATCGGCCCGGACGACGACCCGGATTTCCTGCGTCGGATCGGCCAGGGCGACAACAAGCCGTAGGGCCCGCTAGACGAAGTGCTGATTGGAGCGGTCGTCGCCCGGGAACGCTTCGGCGACGACGGCGGCCAGCTCGACCAGCGCCTCCTTGGTCTCGCGCTTAAGCCGCATCAGATCGATCTCGGCGCCCTCTTCCAGATGCGGGTCGAACGGCACCAGACGCACCGCACGGCAGCGCCGGGAGAAGTGGTCGACCACCTTCTGCATGTCGACCTTGCCCGAGCGGGGACGCACCGCGTTGATCACCGCGATGGAGTTGCGCACCAACTCCTCGTGACCGTGCGCGTCCAGCCAGTCCAGCGTCGCCGAGGCACTGCGCGCGCCATCAACTGAGCCCGAGCTCACCACGATCATGGTGTCGGCCTTGGACAGCACCGCCGACATCGCCGAGTGCATCAGGCCGGTGCCGCAGTCGGTGAGCACCAGGCTGTAGAACCGCTCCAGCACCTGCAGGGTGCGGGCGTAGTCCTCGGCGCTGAACGCCTCCGACACCGCCGGGTCGCTCTCCGAGGCCAGCACCTCAAGCCGGCTGGGGCCCTGGTTGGTGTAGCTGCGGACGTCGCTGTAGCGCTGGATGCCGTCGGCGTCGCGCAGCAGGTGGCGCACCGTCGCCGGTGTCTCCATCGGCACCTTCTGGCTCAACGTGCCCCGGTCCGGGTTCGCGTCGACGGCCACCACCCGGTCGCCGCGGATCGAGGCGAACGTGGCACCCAGAGTCGCGGTGATGGTGGTCTTGCCGACGCCGCCCTTCAGTGACAGCACCGCGATCCGGTGACAGCCCTGCAGCGGGCGGTTGACCTGCACCACCAGGTCGTTGTAGCGGGTGGTGCGGGGGCTCTCGCCGACGTTGATCAGCTGGCCGGAGATCACATACAGCAGGCGGCGCCAGCCCGCGGTGGGCGGCGGCTTGACCTGCCGCAGCAGCGACGTGGTCGACAGGTCCGAGAACGGCGCGATGGTGCCGGCCGGCCGGTACGGGGCGCTGGCGCCCTGGGGGATGCCGTTGGGGGCACCACCGTGGTAGACCGGCGGCGGGCTGTCCATCGGCTGCGGAACCCAGGTCGCCTGACCGGGGTTCCAGCTCTGCTGGGCCGCGACATCTACGGGTGGCGTCGGCCACGGGTCCAGCGGCTCGGAGAACCGGCGCTCGGTGCGAAATCCGCCGAACGACCTCGTCTCACTGTCCTCGGACGGCTCCGCGAAGCCTCCGGTGGCCGGGTCGGAATCGCCCTCGACCTGCTGATACGGCCGAAATTGCGTGGTGGGGTGATCGGTCACCTCATTGCGCTCAGTCGAATCACCCGGTGCATGGTCGGACACTGGAATCTCTCCCGTCACAGTGGTTACGTCAGCCGATTGGCCTGTGTCCGCAGGGTAGCGCAGCAGCCCTAAGGCCAGCTGACAACTCCCATCAGCCGACCCCGGCATAAGAGTGCAGACCCACGGTCACCAGGTTGACGAAGAACAGGTTGAAGATCATCGCCACGAATCCCGCGACGTTGATCCACGCGGCCTTGTAGTCGCGCCATCCGGCCGTCGATCTGGCGTGCAGATAGGCGGCGTAGATGATCCAGGCGACGAAGGAGACCGTCTCCTTGGGGTCCCAGCCCCAATAGCGTCCCCACGCCCCTTCGGCCCAGATCGCGCCGAAGATCACGCCGAAGCCGAAGATCGGGAACGCGAAGATCGTCGTCCGGTAGGCGATCCGGTCCAGGGTCTGCGCGTCGGGCAGCCGGCGGACCATGCGCGCCAGTGCGCCCGGGGCGTCGGCGTCGCTCAACGGCGAGGAGCGCAGCAGAAACAGGATGCTGGCCACCCCGGCCACCAGGAACACCCCGGAGCCGATGCTGACCACCGAGACGTGAATCGGCAGCCAGTAGGACTGCAACGCGGGCATCACCGGGGCCGCGGTGGCATACAGCCAGCGCTGCGAGATCGTCAGCAGGATCAGCAGCGGCAGCAGCACGAACACCCACAGGCTGCGGTGCTGCGGCCGGCGCAGCGCCAGCGCGGCGGCCACCATCCCGGAGAAGCAGGTCAGGTTGATGAACTCGTACATGTTGCCCCACGGCGGGCGCAGGGTGGCGGCGCCGCGGAACACGATGCAGGCCAGCAGCAGCGCGATGCCCAGGTAGACCAGGGCCAGACCGGCGCGACCGGCCCGCTCGCCCAGGGAGCGTCGTTGCGCGGGGAGCACCACCCCCGGCGTCGCACTGTCGGCGCGCACCCCGCCGGCCGCCACCAGCTCGGACTCGACGGGCGCGCGGCCGGCGGCCAGTTCGACGGCCAGCAGCAGCAGGGCGATCACCAGCACGATCAGCGCCGAGGTGAACGCCCAGTCGGAGTAGCGGGCCAAGCCGATGTCGATGTGGCTCGTATTCATTCAGGCCTCCTTGCCGAGCAGACGCTTGGTCAACCGTTCGAACTCGTCACCCCAGCCGGAGTTGTCGGTGCGGGCCAGCCCGCCCAGCTCGACGTTCACCGTACCGCTGGACTGCCCGGGCTCCGCAGGCGTGATCCGGATCCAGACCCGACGACGACGCACCGCCAGCGACACGACCAGGCCCGCCATCATCGTCATCGCAAACACCAGCACCCACAGGGCGGCCGGATCATGCGAGACCTGGACGTTGATGAACGGCACCGCCCCGTCGAATCGCACCCGGGTTCCGTCGTCGAGGCGGATCTCCTCACCGAGCTTGAGGTTGGACCGGGCCACCTTGGCCAGCCGGCCCTGGTGGATCAGCCGGGAATCCAGGGTGAACAGGCCCTGCGGCCGGCCGGTGTCCAGGCCGGTGTCACCCCGGTAGACGTCGATGGCCACAGCCGGGTCGTGCAGCGCCGGGAACGACGAGGACAGCAGCTGGTCGTCGAGCTGCTCGGTCGGGGCGAACAATCCCTGGATACCGATCTGGTGTTTGCGGCGCTCGTCGGCGTCCGGATAGACCCCGGCCGGCGGGTCGATGCGCACCGCACCCGAGGACAACAGGGTCAGCGGATTGTCCGGGCGGAACTGCACTGTCTGACTGCGGGTCTGGCCGTCGGGGAAGATCACCGTGAAAGTGGGCGCGTAACCGTGGCCCTGCAGGTAGGCGCGCACGCCCTCGATCCGCAGCGGGTGGTTCACCTCCAGCAGGTAGGGGCGCCAGTGGTCGGCGGCCAGATCCTCGCCGCTCTGGTAGTCGATGTGCGCGGCAAAGGAGGTGGCCAGCCCGGAGTCCAGGTAGTTCGCGGTGAAGTCGTTGACCCGGATACACATCGGGTGCAGCCGGGTGCCGTCCACGGTGGCTCCGGCGCGAAACGAGTCGAAGGCGGCCGGCGAGGCGGAGCAGAATCCGGGCCCGCCGTCGGCGATCACCATCACGTTGCCCTCATAGCCGAACAGCCGACCGACCGCGACCGACGCCAGCAGCCCCAACAGCGCGAAATGGAAGACCAGGTTGCCGAATTCGCGCAGATACCCCTTTTCCGCCGACACCTCGACGACGCCGCCCTGCGCGCGGACGGTCCGCCGCCAGCCGCGTAGCCGGTCGCTGAGTTCGTTTCCGAGTTGCGTTGCGTCACCAGTCAACTCGCCCTCGGCGTGCTTGGGCAGCCGGCTCAGGTTGCGGGGAGCGGCGACCGGGACGGCCCGCAGGTTGCGCAGGTGCTCGACGGTCCGCGGGGTCAGGCAGCCGATCAGTGACACGCACAGCAGCACGTAGATGGCGGTGAACCAGAAGCTGGAGAAGACGTCAAAACCCTGGAGCCGCTCCAATATCGGGCCGAGCACCGGGTGCAGTGCCTGGTACTCCTCGACCTTGGCGGCGTTGAGATTTCGTTGCGGCAGCAGGGCACCGGGGATGGCGGCCAGAGCGAGCAGCACCAGCAGAACCAGCGCGGTGCCCATCGACGTCAGCGCCCGCCAGGCGTTACGGATCTTCGCGATCAGCATCAGATCGGCAGCCTGACATCGGAGACCAGGGTGTCGCGCACGGCGGCCACGAAGTGGCCCCACACGCCGGTCACCAGCGCAAGACCGACGGCAATCAGCAGCACCCCGCCCAGGATCTGAATGGTCCGGGTGTGGCGGCGCAGCCAGCCGAGCCCAGCCACCGCACTGGCCGACCCGAAGGCCAGCGCCACGAACGGGACGCCCAGACCCAGACAGTAGGCGATCACCAGCAGCACACCGCGGGCCACGCTCGAACCGTCGGTGGCCGAGGCGACGGCGATCACCCCGGTCAGGGTGGGCCCCAGGCACGGAGTCCAGCCCAGCGCGAACACCGCACCCAGCAACGGGGCGCCCAGCACGCTCGACAGCTGCTGCGGAGTGAACCGCAGCGAACGTTGCATCACCGGAACGAATCCCACGAAAACCAGTCCCATCACGATGGTGATCGCACCGCCGACCCGCTGCAGCAGAACCTGATTGGTGATCAAGGTGGTGGTCATGCCGAGCACCGCGATCGAGCCGAGCAGGAACACCGCGGTGAACCCGGCCACGAACAGCAGCGCCGAGAACGCCACCCGCCACCGGGCACCGGAGGCGGGTCGCTCGGCACGCTCCTCGACACCCACCACGGCCGCCAGATACGACAGGTAGCCCGGCACCAGGGGAACCACGCACGGCGAGGCGAACGACACCATCCCGGCCAGCGCCGAGACCGCAACGGCCAGCAGCAGCGGGCCGGTGGCGGCGGTGGCGGTCAGGCCGCTCATGGCCCCTCCTCGGCCGCCAGTCGCTGCACGACGGGCTGCAGGTCCCCGGCGAGCACCTCCCGCAGGAACACCGCCGCCACCCGGTGCTGCCGGTCGAGCACCATGGTCGCCGGGATCACCGACGACGGGTAGCGGCCGCCGAACGCGATCATGGTGCGCATCGCCGGGTCGTAGATCGACGGGTAGCTGATGCGCCGGTCTTTGACGAAGTCCCGGGACGCCTGCGGTTCGGGGTCGCGCACGTCGATGCCCAGAAATGCCACACCCTCGGCCTTGGTGTCGTCGTAAACCTTTTGCAGTTCCGTGATTTCGCTGCGGCACGGCCCGCACCACTGCCCCCACACGTTGAGTACGACGACCTTGCCGGCGAAGTCATCGACGCCGATGGTGCGCGACGGGTCCATCAGGTCGGGCCCGGAGATCGGGCCGGGCCGGCCACGCTCGGCCGGCGGGTCATAGGTGATGTCGGTCTTGCCGCCGGGCGAGACGAACTCGAAGGTGCCACCCTGGGTTACCGCGTCGTCGCCGACCGAGCAGCCGCCGATCAGGGCGGCCGCCAGGACGATCAGCACCGCCCGCATGTTCAGCCGCCGGCCGGGACGCGGTATTCGACGTCGGCCAGCTGGTCACCGTCGTAGACCAGGGTGGTGACCGAGCCGACGTCGCACTGGCGGCGACGCGGGTCGTGCCAGAGCTTCTCGCCGCTGAGGTACTGCCGCACCGTCCACACCGGCAGCTGGTGACTGACGCACACCACCTCGTGGCCGGCGGCGCGGGCGCGGGCCTTGTCGACCGCGGTGACCATCCGGGCAGCGATCTGGTCGTAGGGCTCACCCCAGGACGGGCGAATCGGGTTACGCAGATGCCACCATAACCGCGGGCTGCGCCAGACGCCGTCACCGGGCGAAACTCGTTTGCCCTCAAAAATATTGGTCGATTCGATTAGATTGTCATCGACGTCGACCGGCAGGTCGTGGCGCGCGGCGATGGGCGCCGCGGTCTCCTGCGCGCGCTGCAGCGGCGAGGCGATCACCGCGACGATGTCACGGTCGGCCAGCATCTCCGCGGCGGCGAATGCCTGCCCGCGACCGGTCTCGGAGAGCCGGAAGCCCGGGATGCGGCCGTAGAGGATGCCGTCGGGGTTGTAGACCTCACCGTGGCGGACCAGGTGCACGCGGGTGGTTTCGGCCATCAGGGTTTCGACTCCTCGGTTGCGTCGCGGGCCGCTCGAGCCGCCCTGGGCAGGGCATCGGCAATACGCTCGAAGGCTTCGTCGGTCAGTGCCGCCGAGACGAACCAGGCTTCGAACGGGCTGCACGGCAGGTAGACGCCGGCGTCGAGCAGCGCGTGGAAGAACGGCGGGAAACGCCAGGTGTCACTGGCGCGAGCGGCGGCGAAGTCGGTGACGGGCTGGTCGGTGAAGAAGACGCTGAACATGCTGCCGGCTCGCGGAATCTGGTGGGCCACACCGGCTTCGGAAAGCGCATCGGACACCCATGCGGTCAGCCGGTCAGCGTTGGCGTCCAGGGCGGCGTAGACCCCGGCGTCGGCGGCGCGCAGCGTGGCCAGCCCGGCGGCGGTGGCCACCGGATTGCCCGACAGTGTGCCGGCCTGATACACCGGCCCCAGCGGCGCGAGCCGGTCCATCACCTCGGCGCGGCCGCCGAAGGCCGCCGCGGGCAGCCCGCCGCTCATCACCTTGCCGAAGGTGAACAGGTCGGCGTCGACGGGATCGATGCCGTACCAACCGCTTGCGCTGACCCGGAAGCCGGTCATCACCTCGTCGATGATCAGCAGCGCCCCGTGTGCGCTCGTGATCGCCCGCAGTTCGGCGTTGAAGCCCGCCGCCGGCGGAACCACACCCATGTTGCCGGGGCTGGCCTCGGTGATGACGGCCGCGATCTGGTCGCCGGATTCGGCGAAGGCCGCGCGTACCGCAGCGATGTCGTTGTAGGGCAACACGATCGTGTCCGCGGCGGTGGCGCCGGTGACCCCCGGCGAGGACGGCAGCGCCAGGGTCGCCACCCCGGAGCCGGCGTCGGCGAGCAGCGCGTCGACGTGACCGTGGTAGCAGCCGGAGAACTTGACCACCTTGGCCCGGCCGGTGAAGCCGCGGGCCAGCCGCAGCGCACTCATGGTGGCCTCGGTGCCGGAGTTGACCAGCCGGACCTTGTCCACCGCGGGCACCCGGTCGATGATCTCGACCGCCAGGTCGGTCTCGGTGCTCGTCGGCGCCCCGAACGACAGCCCGTCGACGACCGCCTCGCGGACGGCGGCGACCACCGCCGGGTGGGCGTGGCCGAGGATCATCGGGCCCCACGAGCAGACCAGGTCCACGTACCGGTGGCCGTCGGCGTCGGTAAGCCAGCAGCCCTGGGCACTGGTGATGAAGCGGGGCGTGCCGCCCACCGAGGCGAACGCGCGGGCCGGCGAGTTGACCCCGCCGGGTATCACCGCGCAGGCGTCGTCGAAGAGTTTCGCCGAGGCGGGCACGGAGCTGGGCATAGCGTTCAGTGTCCCAGCTCGCGCGATACAGCCGACTACAGGGTGTAGTTGTTTGAGGGGTTGAGGTGACCTACGTCTGGAGAGTTGGATGGCAGGCATGCAACTACCGCAACGGCTGGCCCGCTTCAACCGGCACGTCACCAACCCGATCCAACGGCTCTGGGCGGGCTGGGCACCGTCCTTCGGCATCCTCGAACACGTCGGCCGGCGCTCCGGCAAGGCGTATCGCACGCCGCTGAGCGTGTTCAGCACGGACGACGGCGTGGCGATCCTGCTCACCTACGGCCCGGACCGGGACTGGCTGAAGAACATCACCGCCACCGGCCGCGCCACCATGCGCCGGCACGGCAAGACCTTCACCGTCACCGACCCGCGGGTGGTGAGCAGAGACGAGGCCGCGGCGCACGTGACCGGTGCGGCCCGCCGCGCGTTCGGGCGGCTGCCGTTCGAGCAGGCGGTCCTGCTGCGCCGGGCGAGCTGAGCGATGCAGTTCTCCGACCGCCGCGCCCGGTTCAACCGGGTGGTGACCAATCCGCTGTTTCGGCCGGTCTCCGGGTGGGTGCCGCTGTGGTCGATAGTCGAGCACACCGGCCGGCGCTCCGGGAAGCTCTACCGCACCCCGGTCTCGGTGTTCCACACCGCCGACGGCGTGGCCGTGCTGCTGCCCTACGGCACTGACCGGGACTGGGTGCGCAACGTGCTGTCGGCCGGCGGAGGCCGGGTCAAGGTGGGCGGCAAGACATTCGATGTCACCAGCCCGCGGGTGGTGCCGACCGGCGAGGCCGTCGGGCTGCTGCGGGCGCCCTGGGACCGGCTGCTCGGGCATGCCGGCGTGGCGCACACCCTGCTGCTGGACCGCGCCGGCCGAGCTACCTAGCGCGTCTCCGTGCCGGCCGTGCCGGCCTTGCCCGGCGTTCCGGTCGGCGTGCCCGCGCCGCCGGCTCCGGCCGCACCCGCCTTGCCGGCCTCGGCACCGTCACCGCCGTCACCGCCATTGCCACCCCCGCCGCCGGGGCCGGTCGATCCGCCCGCGGCCGCCGCACCACCGGCACCGCCGGAACCGCCGGCACCACCGGCCGCTGCCGCGGCGCCGTCCCCGGCGTCACCGCCGTTGCCCCCGGCGCCCCCGACGCCGCCGTCGGGATGGGCCGCCGTACCGGCACCACCGGCACCACCGGTGCCGCCCTTGCCGCCGCCACCGCTCTCGCCGCTGTCCGGGTGCCCGACCATGCCGTCCTTGCCGTTCCCGCCGTCACCACCGTTGCCGGCGGTGCCGGCCCACGACCCCGCCGCCCCACCGTTGCCGCCGGCGCCGGCCGCCCGGCCGTGGCTGGGGACGCCCCCATAGCCGCCCGACCCGCCGTCGCCGCCGCGGCCGCCGTTGCCGCCGTTGCCATCCGAACCAGCGAAGGCGTTGCCGCCGTTACCGCCCGGGGCGCTGAACCCGCCGGGCCCGGCGTTGCCCATGAACACCAGGTCGCCGGCGTTGCCGGCCGCACCGGCATCCCCGCCGTTGCCGCCGTCCGGGTGCTCGGCGGTGCCGTCACCGCCGTTGCCGCCGTAGCCCGCCGAACCGCCCGGGCCGCCGAAGCCGGCCACCGCGTGACCGCCGTCGCCGGCGTTGCCACCGTTGCCGCCGTCACCGCCGGCGTTGCCCCAGCCGCCGTCGCCACCGTCACCGCCGCGACCGCCCGCACCGAACAGCGAGATGGCGTCGCCGCCCAGCCCACCGTTGCCGCCGTCGCCCGCGACGCCGGAGATGCTGTCCAGGCCGTCGCCGCCCCAGCCGCCCTCGCCGCCGTTGCCCAGCAGCCAGCCGCCGGTCCCGCCGTCACCGCCGTCGCCGCTGGATCCGCCGTCGCCGCCCCAGCCGCCGTTGCCGATCATCTTGGCGTCGCCGCCGTGGCCGCCGGTCACGCCCGCCGCGATGTTCTCGTCGACACCCGAGCCGTAGCCGTTGCCGCCGTCACCGAACAACCAGCCGCCGTCGCCGCCGTCGGGGTGATCCACGGTGCCGTCGACGCCGTCACAGATCAGCCCGCACGATCCATCAAAGGCGAAGAGCGGGTTGATGATCGGGTCGATGAGGACACCCGGTCCCATCATCCACAGGTTGCCCAGGTCGTGCAGGGTGGCGTAGAGCTGGTTCTGGACCAGCCCGGCGAAGACCACCTCGGCCACCGACGTCCAGGTGTAGATGTCGGTGCCCACCTGCGACAGGTCCAGGGCGTCGCCGTCGGCCGAGCCGGGTCCGGCCGGCGTCGCGGCGTCGAAGAACTGGTCGAGCGAGAACATGTCGTCGAAGTCGGCCTGCGCCGGCGCGGCGGACAACGGGCTCAACCCGATTGCCAGGAACGCCCCGACGGAAGTGAGTTGGACCGGTTTCACAGCGCGGCGACCAGACATTCACCGAACCTAAACCAGTTGAATGCCGATCCACAACTACGGGCGTTTAGGCGCAGTCACTCATCATCTGCGGGTTTCAGGACCGATAACACCCGCACATGGCAACAATTCCGGGCGCCCGGGCCGGGTGTATTTTGTGCCGATGCCGGCCAGCAGCGACACCCCCGCGTCCTCGCTCGCCTGGCTGCTGGCCCCGGTGACGGTGCCGACCTTCCTCGACCGGCTGTGGGGCACCGCGCCGCATCACATCGCCCGGGACCGCGGCGACTACTTCGACCGGCTGGCCGGACCGGACGCGGCCGAGCAGATCCTGGCGGCGCTGCGCGTCGACCCGTCTGCGGTGAAGCTGGTGCGCGGGCCCGACCACCTGCCGCCCGAGCAGTACACCCTGGCCGACGGCACAGTGGACCTGGCCCGGGTCCGCGCCGAACTGGACAACGGCTACACGATCATCTGCAACAACATCGAGAAGTACCTGCGCTCCTACTCGACGCTGACCCAGGGCATCGAAGTCGAACTGAACTTCCCGACCCACGTCAACGCCTACATCACCCCGCCCGGGTCGACGGGATTCCTGCCGCACTACGACCACCACGACGTGCTGGTGCTGCAGACCCACGGCGCCAAGACCTGGTACTTCTACGGCGACGAAGTACCGGCGCATCTGATGCAGCAGATGCACGACGTGGACCCGGCCGGCCTGCCCGAACCGACCAGCCTGCATCTGGCCGCCGGCGACACGCTCTACCTGCCCCGGGGCCGGGTGCACTCGGCCGAGACCACCGAGCAGACGTCGATGCACCTGACCGTCGGGATCCACGTGCCGACGGTGCTGACCCTGCTGACCCACAGCCTGCACATGCTGAGCCTGCGCGACGATGTCGTGCACACCCGGCTTCCCGCAAGACATCTCGACGACCCGGCGGTGCGGGAAAGCCTCGGCGCGTTGATCCACGACGGCCTGGCCGCCATCGCGGATCCCGATTCGCTCGCCGAGGGCCTCGACGCCATGCAGGACTTCCTGGTACGACGGGGCCGCGGCCCGATCGTCGGGCAGGTCTGCGACACCGTCGGGATCGGCGCCGACACGCTGGTGTGCAAGCAGCAGCCGCTGTACTCGCGGGTGGCCGCGACGGCCGACGGTGTCGGTCTGCAGTTCGCCCAGTTGGTGGTCAGCGCACGCCCCGATCACGAAGCCGCGATGCGTTTCCTGTCGGGCAGCACCGAGTCGTTCCGGGTCGGCGACCTACCCGGCCTGACCGCCCCGCAGCAGATCGAGCTGACCCGAAGTCTGATCATCAGCGGCTTCCTGACCCTCGCCGACACAGATATACGGACGAATACGTCCTAGAACTCCGTATTCCCAGGAGTCTTCCAGCTATACCCCTGATTTTGAGGATAAGCTACGTCCTTTCATCGTCCGTTCATCGGAAGGCGGCAATGACGGAGCCGATCTGGATGGCCTCACCACCGGAAGTGCACTCGACATTGCTGAGCGCCGGACCGGGAGCCGGGCCGCTGTTGGCGGCCGCTGGCATGTGGGCCGCACTCAGCACCGAATACGCCGCGATCGCCGAAGAACTGTCCGGCCTGCTCTCCACCGTGCAGGCCGGCGCCTGGCAGGGCCCGAGCGCGGAATCCTATGTGGCGGCCAATGTTCCGTACCTGGCCTGGCTGACCCAAGCCGGCGCTGACAGCACCACGCTGGCCACCGGACACCAGACCGCGGCGGCCGCCTACACCGCCGCACTCGCGGCGATGCCCACCCTGGCCGAGCTGGCCGCCAACCACACCATTCACGGGATTCTGGAGGCGACGAACTTCTTCGGGGTCAACGCCATTCCGATCGCCGTCAACGAAGCCGACTACACCCGGATGTGGGTGCAGGCGGCGACGACGATGGCGACCTACCAGGCGGTGGCCGGCGCCGCGGTGGCGTCCTCGCCGGCCGCGTCGACGGCGCCCACGGTGCTCAACCCCGACACCCCGACGCACCGCGATCACGAACACCGGACCGATCAGGCGCCCACCCAGGACTTCGGCAACATCTACCAGGAGAGTTGGTGGACCACCCGGATCGCCGAGATCAACGAAGCGCTCCAGGCCGATCTTTCCGGCAATAATCCGCTCACCAGCATCATCAGCGACCCGATCCTGATGACGATCGCCCCGCACTACGCCGGTGAGATCGTGCTCGGGATGGCACCGGCCGTGACGGGGCTGACCGAGGCGATGATCGCCTTGGTGGCACCCACCACGCCGCTGGCGGGGTTCGCCGGCGTCACCGGCCTGGCCGGATTGGGCGCCATCGACATTCCGGCCGCACCCCCTGCGCTGCCCAACCCGGTTCCGGCGCCCGCGCCGGCCGCGGCTGCCGCCTCGGTTCCCACCGCGGCCCCGCCGGCTCCCGCTGCGGCGGCACCCCCGGCGATGGCCCCGCCCGCTCTGACACCGACCCCGACCGTGGCAGGTGGTGTCTCGGTGATGCCACCGGTGATCACCGGCGTGGAAGCTGCGGCCTTCCCGTACCTGATCGGGGGCGGTCCGGCCGCGGGTATGCGGGCGAAGGCGACTGCGTCGGCACCGGCCGAAGCCCGGCGCAGTTCGGCGCCCGCCGCCGCAGCTGCCGTGGGCACCGCGACCAAGCAGGCCCGCCGACGCCGGCACCGCGACAGCCTGGTCGACCCCGGCTATCGCTACGAGTACCTCGACGCCACGGCCACGGCCTCTGCCAGCGGCGCCGGTCCGGTGGGCTTTCCGGGAACTGGACCACATGAAACGCGTTCTGCGGTAACGGGATTGACAAGCCTTTCCGACGATTCGGCCGTCCCGATGCTGCCCCAGACCTGGGACAGTCCGGAGCCCCCCGGCTAGCCGGACGTGCCCGGCGCCCCAGCAGTGCCGGCGCCACCGGCCGGGTCACCGGCCCCGCCGCTGCCGGCCTTGCCCCCCGCACCCGGCGTAGGCGCCTGACCGCCGGTACCACCATTTCCGCCGTGCCCGCCGGGTCCCACCGACCCGCCGGGCCCGGCCGCGCCCCCGGCACCGCCGGTGCCACCGGCCCCGGCCGCGTCGGCGATCGCACCGTTGCCCGCGTTTCCGCCGTTACCGCCGGTTCCCCCGGTGCCGCCGGTGGGCGCAGCGACCGTTCCGGCGCCACCGGCACCACCCGTGCCGCCCTTACCTCCGCCGCCGCTCTCACCGCTGCCCGGCGCACCGACCATGCCGTTGCCGCCACTGCCACCGTCGCCGCCGTTGCCGGCCGTGCCGGCGGGCGAACCGGCCGCACCGCCGTTGCCACCGGCGCCGCCGGCCCGGCCGTGGCTGGGGTCGCCGCCGAAGCCGCCGGATCCGCCCACGCCGCCGTGCCCGCCGTTGCCGCCGCTGCCGTCGGAACCGGCCAGCGCGTCACCGCCGTTACCGCCCGGAGCGCTGAAACCACCGGCGCCGGGGTCGCCCATGAACTGCAGCGTGCCGCCGTTGCCGGCCGCTCCGCCGTCACCGCCGTTGCCGCCGCTCGGGTGGTCCGCGGTGCCGGCCCCGCCGTTGCCGCCGTAGCCGCCCGAACCACCGGCACCGCTGAAGCCCAGCACCCCGTCGCCGCCGTCGGCCGCGTTACCGCCGTTGCCGCCGTCACCGCCGTCGTTGCCCCAGCCGCCGTCACCGCCGTCACCGCCGCGCCCGCCCGCACCGAACAGCGAGATGGCGTTGCCGCCGAGCGCGCCGTCACCGCCGTTGCCCGCCGGACCCGAGACGCTGTCCAGTCCGTCACCGCCCCAGCCGCCGTCGCCGCCGTTGCCCATCAGCCAGCCGCCGACACCGCCGACACCGCCGTCGGCGCTGGCACCGCCGTCGCCGCCGAAGCCGCCGTTGCCGACCATCTCGGCGTCACCGCCCGCGCCGCCCACGACACCCACTGCGGCGTCTTCGTCAGATCCCGGGTCATAACCGTTGCCGCCGTCGCCGAACAGCCAGCCGCCGTTGCCGCCGTCGGGGTCGGTTGCGGTGCCGTCGACGCCGTTGCAGATCAGGCCACACGAGCCGTCAAAAGCGAAGAGCGGGTTGATGATCGGGTCGATCAAGGCACCCGGGCCCTGGATCCACAACTCACCGAGGTCGTGGATCGAGGCATAGACCTGGTCCTGGAATAGTCCGGCGACCACCGATTCCCCCGCCGAGGTCCAGGCGTAGATGTCCGCGGCTATCTGCGAGAAGTCCATCGTGTCGGTGGCCGCGGCCGGGTCGGGCAACGCCGTCGCGCCCAGTCCGTCGAGAAGCTGATCGAACAGGTCGTCGACCTCGGCGTACGCCGGTGCGGCGGGAACCATCCCTAGTGCCAGCAATGCTCCGATCGTGATACGACTCCCGCGTCCGGTCACTGCCCGCCCCTTCATGAATCACTGTTGACTGGGCTCGCAGGCTATCCACCGAGTCTTGGATCCACAAGAGCGGAATTCTGGGATCAGATCAGACGCAGATGCGGCATGGCATCACCTGCCCAGCAGGCGCATCTTCTGCTCGTTGTACTCGTCGTTGGTGATCAGGCCGCGGTCCCGCAGATCGGCGAATTCGCGGATCTCCGCGGCGATTCCGGTGACCGTGGGACCGAGCGCACCGTCGCCGCCGTCACTGCCGTCACCCGTCGGGGAACTCGCAGCAACCGGGCGTTGCGGCTGCTGCACCTTCGGATCGTCGGCGGCCCCGCGCCCGCGGCTGACCGACCCCGCCAGCGCGCTGCCGCCCATCCCGGCCAGCGCCATCTGGCTGAACGCGCTGCCCGCCCCGCTGAGCGAGGCGGCCGGCGCCGCACCGACGCTCGGCCCGGCCAAAGGTGTTGTGTAGGAAAGCGATCGGATCTCCGGAGCGTTGGCAGCCCAGCTGATCGGGACCGACAGCCGCCCAGCGGTGACCGCGTCGCCGATCGCTGCCGTCGGAAACGCGGAGGTCAGCGGAATCGCGCCGGCCGGCCGCGACGGGGTCAACGGGGAGAACAGATCGATGTTGTGCAGGATCTGGTACTCCACCTCCCGCAACTGGTCCTGTTCGGACAGGATCTCCCGGGTGCTGGCGTCGGCCGCCGTCCAGGCACCGGCCGATACCCCGACACCGACCGCCGAAGCGCCCAGGGAAGTCACCGCGATCAGGTTCAATCCGATCAGGTCGGGTATCACCGGGGCGTCCTGGGCCACCCCTGCCGCGGCCACTCCCGCCTGCAGGGCGGTGTTCTGCGGCGCGCCGAAGATCCCCGAGGCCAACTGCCCCAGCAATGACTGGACGTTCGACGACGACGAGGTGGCCTGGGCCGCGCCCGCGGCGGCGGTCTGGCTGGCGGGCCCGGCCGGATTGGCGGCCTGCGGCGGCGCCTGGAACGGCGTCAACCCCGTTGCGGCCGCCGAGGCTCCGGCGTAGGTGTACATGGCGACGGCGTCCTGCGCCCACATCTCGGCGTAGACGGCCTCGTTGGCGGCGATCGCAGCGGTGTTCTGCCCCAGCACGTTCGTGGCGACCAGCAGCTGCAACTGGGTCCGGTTGGCGGTCACCACCGACGGCGGGACCGTGGCGGTGAACGCCGCCTCGTAGGCGCCCGCCGCCGCGTTGGCCTGCGCGGTGGTCTGATCCACCAGCCCCGCGGTCGTCGCCATCCAGGACGCATACAGGCTCGCCGCCCGGGTCAGCGCCACTGACGCCGGCCCGCGAAACGCCTGAGCGGTCAGCTCACTGATCACCGATTCGTACGACGCGACCGCCGAGTGCAGTTCCGCCGACAGCGCGCCCCAGGCCGCCGCGGCCGCCCGCATGGGCGCCGAACCCGGGCCGGTGTAGATGCGCACCGAATTGACCTCCGGAGGCAGCGCAGCGTAGTTCATCGGCTGACCCCCTCCCCGGGTGTGACGACCGGCCCGCAGCAAACGGGTACCCGTGTATTTGTAGCCGAAAAGAGCTCCACCGGCCGTGTATTCCGTATTTGCGGAGTCGCGTCCGTCCCCGCCACCGAGAGCGCCGCCACACCGGCACGCTGCGATAACATGCGGCCGTGCGGATGCTCATCACTGCTTTTCGTGATCTGCAGTGGCGGTTGCGCCGATTCATCGTGGCCGCGGTCGGCACCGGCCTGGTCTTTGCACTCACGCTGGTCCTGGCCGGCCTGACCCACGGCTTCCGGGTCGAGGCCGAGCATGTGGTCGACTCCCTCGACATCGACGGCTACGTGATCCAGACCGCCGCCGTCGGCCCGTTCATGGGCTCGTCACGCTTCCCGCAGAAGGAAGCCGGCGATGTCGGCAAGATCGCCGGCGTCGATGCGGCACTGCCGGTGGTCTACGGCAACACGATCCTGCAGGACGGCGAATCACCGCTGAACGTCAACGTCTACGGCGTACCCAAAGAGGCGATGCCGCCGATCGCCTCGGGACGTGCACCCACCGAGCCGAACGAGATGTTGGCGTCGACCACCCTGAAGCGCGCCATCGGCGACGACGTCGAGCTGGGCGCCGACAAGCTGCGGGTGGTGGGGTTGGTGACGAAGTCGACGACGCTGGCCGGCCAGCCGAATGCCTTCTTGACGGTGTCCGGGGCGCAGCGGCTGATGTATTCCGGGCAGCCGGTGGTCTCGGCGATCGGCGTGCGCGGCACCCCGGCAAAGGCGCCGGAGGGCTTTCGGGTGGTGGACCGGGCCGCCGCGGTGGACGACATGGTGCGGCCGCTGGCCGGGGCGCAGCTGGCACTGTCGTACATGTCGGTGCTGCTGTGGGGCGTCGCGGGGCTGATCGTCGGGTCGCTGATCTATCTGTCGGCACTCGAGCGCACCCGCGACTTCGCGGTGTTCAAAGCGCTGGGGGTCACCACCTGGATGGTGTTGACGGGGCTGGCGCTGCAGTCGGTGATCGTCGCGGTGGCCGCGGCGGTGCTCGGCGGGGTGCTGGCGGTGGCGATCGGTCCGGCGTTCCCGATGCTGGTGGCGGTGACCGGCTCATCCTTCGCGCTGCTGGGGCTGACCGCGGTGGTTATCGGCCTGCTGGCCAGCCTGGCCGGCGTGCGGCACGCGGTGGCCGTCGACCCGGTGATGGCGTTCGGGGGGCCCTAAAACATGGGCGACCTGCGGATCAGCGACCTGGTCATCGAATACGCCACCGGCAGCGGGGAGCCGGTGCGTCCCATCCACGGCCTGAGCCTGGAGATCCCGGCCGGCTCGCTGGTGGTGGTCCTGGGCCCCAGCGGGTGCGGCAAGACCACGTTGTTGTCGTGCCTGGGCGGCATCCTGAGCCCCACCAGCGGCCAGATCCTGTTCGGGGGCACCGACGTCACCGCGCTGAACCGCCGCGACATCACCTCGTATCGGCGGCGCACCGTCGGCATCGTGTTCCAGGCGTTCAACCTGGTGCCGAGCCTGACCGCGCTGGAGAACGTGATGGTGCCGCTGTGGGCGGCCGACTGGACGCAGTGGCAGGCGCAAGAGCGCGCCCGGGATCTGCTGACCCGCGTCGGCCTGGCCGACCGCACCCACCACCGGCCGGGACAGCTGTCCGGTGGTCAGCAGCAGCGGGTGGCCGTGGCACGCGCGCTGGCCCTGGACCCGCCGCTGATCCTGGCCGACGAGCCCACCGCACAGCTGGACTTCGTCCGCGCCGACGAGGTGGTGCAACTGCTGCGGGGCCTGGCCGCCGGTGACCGCGTGGTGGTGGTGGCCACCCACGACACCCGGATCGTGCCGCTGGCCGACATCGTCATCCAGCTGACGCCGACCGCCGCGCCAACCCCGGCCCGCCCGGAGCAGACGCCGGTGCGGCTGGGGCCCGGTGCGGTGCTGCTGGAACAGGGCACCGTCGAGGATCTGATGTATGTGGTCACCGACGGTGAGGTGGAGATCGCCCCGGGTTCGGCCGGCGCCGGCGAAGGGCTGCTCAAGATCGGCAAACCCGACAACTACGCGGGTCAGCTGGGGCCGATGGTCCGCATTCCGCGCAACGCGACGGTCCGGGCGCCCCGCGAGGCAACCGTTGTGAGCTACACCGTGGAGGCGTTCCGGGAGCAGTTCGGCCAACCGCCGGCACCCGAGGTCCCGGAATCAACCTGACCGTTGCCGCAGTGTGACCGTCAGCGCGGCGTGCCTTTCCGGCCCCGCCCCGCCGGCGCGAGATGATGGCCGGCATGGCTGAGTTGACCCGCCGGGCTGCACTGCGCCTCGGGGTCGGTGCAGCAGGCCTGCTGGGGTCGGGTGCGTGGCTGAACCCGCCATCGTCATACGCCACCGGAAACGCCTTTCCGACGCGGGAGTCCGGGTCGTTCGTGTCCGCGGCGCGCGGCGGGCTGGAGACCAACTGGATCATCGCCCGGCCGCCGGGCCAGACCGCCCCGCTGCGGCCGGTGATCGCCCTGCACTGCAAGGACGGCGACGCGGCCTGGGTGATGGACCTGGGCGTCGAGGAGGAACTGGCGAAGCTGACCGCCGCCGGGCATCCGCCGTTCGCGGTGGTTGCCGTCGACGGCGGCAACACCTACTGGCGGCCGCACGCCTCCGGTGGGGATTCCGGGGCCATGGTGCTGGGTGAGCTGATCCCGATGCTGGCCGACAAGGGCATCGACACCTCACGGGTCGGGTTCATGGGCTGGTCGATGGGCGGCTACGGCGCGATGCTGCTGGGCACCCGACTGGGCGCGGCGCGCACCGCGGGGATCTGCGCGATCAGCCCGGCGATCTATATGACCTACTTCGGCGCTCCCGCAGGCGCTTTCGACAGCGTCGACGACTGGCGGACGAACTCGGTGTTCAACCTGGCGCCGAAGCTGGCGCCGATCCCGCTGCGGGTCGACTGCGGCACCTCGGACAGCTTCTTCTACGCGACCAAGAGTTTCGTCGGCCAGCTGAACCCCCGGCCGGCGGGCGAGTTCAGCCCCGGGGGTCACGACGTGTCGTACTGGCGCGGGCAGCTGCCGGCCGAGCTGGGCTGGATGGATTCCTGAGCTCGGCAGGCCTGCGGTCCCTAGGGCATGTTCATCGGATTCATCGGGCTGTTGATGTTCGCCGGATTCATCGGATTCATCGGGCTGTTGATGTTCGCCGGGTTCATCGGGTCCATCGGGCTGGCGGGATTGGCCGGGTTGTCCAAGTTAATCGGGCTGTTGATGTTCGCCGGGTTCGTCAGGCTGTCGGGCCCGTACGGCCCAGCATTGCAGACCGCGTTCGCGTTCGCCGTACAGTCGGCCGGGTTGAACGGATCCGGGTTAGCCGGGTCGGCGCTTGCAGCGCCGGCAGAGGCCAGGGCCGCCAAAGCGAGACCGGCGGCAGCAGAAAACTTCACTGACTTCATGTGCATTTCCCCCTTCATTCGAACGATTTCCGGACCCTACCCCGCGAACCGGCGAAGCCGCAGGCTATTCGTCACCACCAGCACCGAGGACGCTGCCATCGCCGCGCCGGCAATCATCGGGTTGAGCATTCCGGCCGCCGCCAGCGGGATCGCCGCGACGTTGTAGCCGAACGCCCACACCAGGTTCTGCCGGATGATGCTCAGCGTGCGCGCCGACAGGCGCAGCGCGGCCGGGACCACCCCCAGATCAGCCCGCACCAGCGTCAGGTCACCGGCCTCGATGGCGGCGTCACTGCCGCTGCCCATCGCCATCCCGATGTCGGCGGTGGCCAGCGCCGCCGAGTCGTTGACGCCGTCACCGACCATCGCCACCCGGGCACCTCGGGCCTGCAGCTTGGTGATGGCCTCAGCCTTGTCGGTCGGCAGCACGTCGGCGATGACGTCGGCCGGATCGATCCCGACCTCGGCGGCCACCTTGCGCGCCACGGCGGCGCCGTCGCCGGTGAGCAGCACCGGGGTGATGCCCATGGCCTTGAGTTCGGCCACCGCCGCTGCACTGGTGGGCCGGATGGTGTCGGTCAGCGTGATCGTCCCGCGCGCCCGACCGTCCCAGGAGACCTCGACGGCCGTCCCGGTCTGGTGCGCGGCAGGCGATCGGGTGACCTCGACCCGCACGCCGTCGACCACGCCACTCACGCCGTGGCCGGGAGCGCTGGCGAACTCGCTCACCGGGCCGATCGTCAGGCCGGCGGCCCCGGCGACGATGGCCGCCGCGATCGGGTGCTGCGAGCCGGATTCGACGGCGGCAGCCCGCGCCAGCACGGTGTTCGGGTCCTCCCCGTGGGCGACGGCCAGGCCGCCGAGGGTCATGACGCCGGTGGTGACCGTTCCGGTCTTGTCGAGCACGACCGTGTCGATGTCCTTGACGGCCTCCAGGACCTGCGGGTTCTTGATGACGATGCCGAGCTGGGCGCCCCGGCCGGTGCCGACCAGGATCGCCGTCGGGGTGGCCAGCCCCAGCGCACAGGGGCAGGCGATGATCAGCACGGCGACGGCCGCGGTGAACGCCGCAGCAGCCGAATGCCCGGTCGCCAACCAGCCGGCCAGCGTGACCGCGGCGATCACCAGCACCGCGGGCACGAACACCGCCGACACCCGGTCGGCCAGCCGTTGGATGGACGCCTTGCCGGCCTGGGCGTCGGTGACCAGCTTGGCGATCCGGGCGAGTTGGGTGTCGGCGCCGACCTTGGTGGCACGCACCAGCACCAGACCGGTGGTGTTGAGGACGCCACCCAGCACCGCGTCCCCCTCACCGACGTCGACGGGCAGCGACTCACCCGTCATCGCCGCAGTGTCCAGTGCGGTGCTGCCGTCGATGACCACGCCGTCGGTGGCGATGCGCTCACCGGGCCGGACCACCAGGACGTCGCCCACCCGCAGGTCGGCGATCGGCACCCGGATCTCTTTGAGCCCGTCCTCGCCGCGTCGCATCACGGCGGCGTCCTTGGCGCCGAGTTCCAGTAGTTCGCGCAGCGCTGCACCGGCCGATCGTTTGGCGTGCGCCTCGGCGAAGCGGCCGGCCAGCAGGAACACCGTGACCACGGCCGCCACTTCGAAGTAGAGGTGTCCGGATCCGGCGATGACCGCGACCATCGACCACAGATAGGCCGCCAACGTCCCCAGCGACACCAGGGTGTCCATGGTGGCGGCACCGTGCGCGGCGGTGCGGAGGGCGGCACTGTGGAACGGGTAGCCGCCCCACACCACGATCGGGGTCGTCAGGGCGAGCGCCAGCTGATGCCAGCCGTCGAACTGCCAGGCCGGCACCATCGACAGCACCACCACCGGAACGGCCAGCAGCGCCGAGCCGATCAGCCGGGCGCGCAGTTGACCGGCCGGCACATCGGAGTGTTCGGAGGGATGCTCGTGGCCCGCGCCGATCACCGCGGCCTGATAGCCGGCCGACTCCACCGCCCGCACCAGATCCTCGCCGGAAACGCTCGGCGGGTGCTCGACGCGGGCGCGTTCGACGGCGAGGTTGACCGTGGCGTGCACTCCGTCGAGCGCGTTGAGGCCGCGCTCCACCCGGGCCGCGCAGGACGCACAGGTCATGCCGCGCAGTTCCAGGTCGGTTGTGATCACCCCGCCACCTTCCGCAGCCTGCGCAGCCTTTTCAGCCGGGCGGCACCGACCACCGCCAGCACTCCCGCTGCGGTCGCCAACGCCCACGCCAACAGCAGCATCGGCGGTTGGTAGGCCATCGAGGTGGTGGCCGGCTCGCCGTCGAGCACCGGGGCCACCAGCACCGGATGACGAACGTGGCCCCAGCTCACCGCGCATCCCACCGCCGCGGCACCGGCCAGGGTCAACTCGACGACCGCCCGGACCAGCGCTGCCCGCGCCGATCTCATTCCTGCGGCCCGTCCAGGTCCGGGACGACGAGCCCGCCGGGTGGAACGGCATCCGGAACCAGTTCGGCCAGTGCTGCGCGAAGCCTGCGGTGATCGCGCGCCCAGGCCTGAACGGTGCGGCGCCCGGTCACCCGCAGCCCGATGCCCACCCGACGGCGCGGCACCCCGCTGAGCTCGCCTAGCGCCCGGGCTTCCTGCCACTTCTCCGGCTGCGGCTTGCGCCAGCCGGTGGGCCGTCCGGGCTCGGGAAAGATCATCACGATCTCGGACAACCGCAGGGTTTCGGTGCCCTGCCGAAGAGCATCCGCGGTGAGTTCGACCGAGGTGTGGATGCGAGCCGCCTTCACCTGAACGGCCAGCATGGCCGAGACCAGCAGCGCCAGCAGCACCGGAAACAGTGGCTGGACGCCGTAGCCGCCGGAGTTCTGGATCGCCACCAACAGTGCGGCGGCGACCGGGCCGAACAGCACCCAGTACCAGCTGGCGCCGTGTTCGAAGAACAACGGTGCCGGGTGCGCGGTGGGTTCGGATTCAGACATGTGGGGTCAGCCTAACGCGAGGCCGCGAGCGCGACCCTGGGCCGCAACCTGATAACCAAATTACGTCATTTTATTTACACATAAGCAAATACTCAGCTAGATTTCCATCTGCGTAGACGCGCATCGCGATTTCCCCAGCCAATAGGGATGGACAGTCCACCATGGCGAGTCGCCGAGTTCTCGGATCTGTCGCTGCCGCCGGTGCATTCCTGACGTTCGGGATGGCACCGGCCGCCCAGGCGGATTTCGACGCCGTTGCCGACGACTTCCTGGCACCGTTCCTGGACGGCACGACCGGCAACCTCGACTGGGATGCGGTGGCCTCGCCCGCGGCCTGGGACACCTTCCTGTCCCCCGGTCACTGGGATGCCGTCCTGGCCGAACTCGCCGGCTCCGCCCTGGCCGGACCGGCACTCGCCGACCCGAACACCTGGCTGCTGCAGTACTTCTACACCCCGATCCACACCGGCATCGAAGGCTGGATCAACAGCGATCTGGGCGAACAGGTGAACAACCTGATCAACCAGCCGTTCCTGGCACTGACCGGGCGCGCCCTGATCGGCGACGGCGTCGACGGCACGGCTGACAATCCCGATGGCGGCGACGGCGGCTGGTTGTTCGGCGACGGCGGCAACGGCTGGCACAACACCCAATCCAGCGGCACCGGCATCGGTGGCACCGGGGGCGACGCCGGCATGTTCGGCAACGGCGGCACCGGTGGCAACGGCGCAGACGGCAGTCTCGGTGGCAATGGTGGCGACGGCGGCAACGGCGGCTGGCTGATGGGCATCGGCGGAACCGGCGGAGACGCCGGCGACGGCACCTACACCGGCGCACACGACCTGCCCGGCCTCGGCGGAGCCGGCGGCAACGCCGGCCTGCTGCTCGGCGCTCACGGCGACCACGGCCACGCCGGCACCCTCGACGGCGCCCCGGCAGCCGTCGCCGGCATCACTACGGCCGGCACCTGGATCACCGACGCCGACGGCCGAGTCGTGGTCTTGCACGGGTTCAACGAGGTCTACAAGATTCCGCCGTATGAGCCCTCCGCCGGTGGGTTCAGCGACGACGACGCGGCGTTCCTGGCCGCCAACGGCTTCAACTCGATACGGCTGGGCGTCATCTGGGCGGGTGTGGAACCCGAGCCCGGCGTCATCGACTACAACTACCTGGCCTCGATCAACCAGACCGTGCAGATCCTGGCCAACCACGGCATCGCCAGCATCATCGACTTCCACCAGGACGACTTCAGCCCGGTGTTCGGCGGCGAAGGCGCACCGGAGTGGGCCACCCAGACCGGCGGCCTGCCGAACCCCGACATCGGCTTCGGCCTCAACTACCCGCTCAACCCGGCGCAGAATCACGCCTGGGACATGTTGTGGTCCAACGCCAAAGGACCCGACGGCGTGGGGCTGCTGAATCACTACGCGCGGATGACCCAAGCCGTCGCGGACTACTTCAAGGACGACCCCAACATCGCCGGGTACGAGATCATCAACGAACCTTGGGCCGGATCATCCTGGCTGTCAACGATATTCGGCAACTCCTACTACGAGGCGCAACAGCTGACCCCGTTCTACAATCAGGTGAGCGCGGCGATCCGGTCCGTCGACCCGACGACTCCGTTGATCTACGAGCCGAACACCCTCTTCAACGAGGCGGTACCGACTCAGCTGGGTGAGGTCGACGACCCGCACGGCGTCTTCGCATTCCACGACTACTGCATGCTGACCAGCATCAGCATGGCCCTGAACCCGCTGTGCCCGGGCTACATCGAGCTCTTGGCCGAGAATGGCGAGGCGTACACCAGCAAGTACGGCGTGCCGGGATTCATCTCGGAGTTCGGATCCGGAAACGGCGCAGAGGAAGCCACCATGGTGATGAACGCCGCCGACCAGCGCATGTGGGGCTGGTCGCAGTGGGCCTACAACGGGGTACCCGCCATCACCGGCACCGCCCCGGGGAATGCACTGGTCTTCGACCCGAGCAAGCCGCCCGTCGGCGACAACGTCGACTGGCCCAGATTGGAAGCCACGTCGGCGCCGTACGCGCAGGCGGTGGCCGGCACCCCGACCTCCTGGTCGTTCACCGACGGCACGTTCCACCTGAGCTACTCCACCGCAATAGCCGGCGGGACAGGACATTTCGCGTCCGGATCGCAGAGCCAGATCTCGGTGCCGCCCATCCAGTACCCGGACGGCTACCAGGTCAGCGTCACCGGCGGACACGTCGTCTCGGCTGCGGGCGCACCCGTCCTGATCATCGCCTCGGACGGCACCGGGACCGTCGACGTGGTAGTCAAAGCCGCCGGGTAGCCCCGGCTAACGGACGAAGTACTCCTGGGACTGCGCTCGGTGCAGTAGGAAGGTGCCCGCCGCGATCAGCACCGACCCGACGATGCCGGTGACGGCCAGCGGCACCGCTACCGACGGCCGGGCGTCGGCGTGGGCCAATCCACTGACCGAATACACCACCGAGGCGATCCCGCCACCGGTCAACAGGGTTCGGGCCCAACGGTATCCGGAGCGCATCAACACCAGGAAGGTGGTCACCATCACCAGCACCACCACCGTCGTCAGCCCGACGATCGTGTAGGTGACCGCCGATGCGGTGACCTCGGGGGCGGTCAGGAGGCTGATCGCGTATCCGGTCGTCATCAACGGCAGTGCGGCCAGCCACAGCCAGAACCCGGTGTCGACGTCAGCCGGTCGGGCCGTCACGTCCGGTTGCCCGGTCACATCAGCCAGCCGGAGACTTCGGCAGCCCAATACGTCAGCACGATGTCGGCACCCGCTCGCCGGATGCCGATCAGCGATTCGCACACGGCCGAACGCAGGTCGATCCAGCCGTTGGCGGCCGCCGCGGCGATCATCGAGTACTCGCCCGAAACCTGGTAGGCGGCAACCGGAACGCTGGACACCTCGGCCGCGGCCGCGATCACGTCCAGGTATCCCATCGCCGGTTTGACCATCACCATGTCCGCGCCCTCGGCGAGGTCGAGGGTGATCTCCCGCACCGCCTCGCGGGCATTGCCGGGCTCCTGCTGGTAGGTGCGGCGGTCTCCGGACAGCGTGGAGGCCACCGCGTCACGGAACGGGCCGTAGAACGCCGAGGCGAACTTCGCCGCGTAGGCCAGGATCACCGTGTCGTGGAATCCGGCGGAGTCCAGACCGTCGCGGATTGCGGCGACCTGGCCGTCCATCATTCCGCTGGGGCTCACCACGTGGGCGCCCGATTCCGCTTGTGCGACAGCAAGTTCGACGTAGCCGGCCACCGTCGCGTCGTTGTCGATCCGGCCGCGGTGATCGAGCACACCGCAATGGCCGTGATCGGTGAACTCATCCAGGCAGGTGTCGGCCATCAGCACGGTGGCATCGCCCAGATCGGCGGCCAAGTCGCGCAGCGCGACGTTGAGCACCCCGTCGGGAGCGGCCCCGACCGAGCCGGTGGCGTCCTTGTCGGCCTGCTGGGGCACCCCGAACAACATCAGCCCGCCCACCCCGGCGGCCACCGCATCGGCGGCGGCGGCGCGCAGCGAGTCGCGGGTGTGCTGGTAGACACCGGGCATAGAAGAGATGGGCCGCGGTTCCGATATACCGTCGGCGACGAACATAGGCAGCACCAGATGCCTGGGCTCCAACGAGGTCTGAGCCACCAGTCGGCGTAACGCCGGCGTGGATCGCAGCCGGCGCGGACGCTGCCGCGGGAAGCCGGTCATCGGGTGGTTAACGCCTGCGGCTCTTCTTACGCGGCGGCGGCAGTGCACCCTCGGCGCGCAGCCGGGCGGCGTGCTCGGCCAGCGCGTCCACCAGCGGCCCCACCGCAGCAGTCTCCGGCTGCACGTCGACCCGCAGCCCGAATTCGGCTGCTGTCTCGGCGGTCTTGGGTCCGATGCAGGCCACGATGGTCCGGGCGTGCGGCTTGCCGGCGATCCCGACCAGGTTGCGCACCGTGGAGCTCGAGGTGAAGCACACCGCGTCGAACCCACCGGTCTTGATCATCTCCCGGATGTGGGCGGGCGGCGGTGCGGCACGCACCGTGCGGTAGGCGGTGACGTCCTCGATCTCCCAGCCCCGATCCCGCAGGCCCTCGGCCAGCGTCTCGGTGGCGATGTCGGCACGCGGCAGCAGCACCCGGTTGACCGGGTCGAAAATGTCGTCGTAGGGCGGGAACTCGTCGAGCAGGCCCAGCGAGGACTGCTCGCCGGACGGCACCAGCTCCGGGCTGATTCCGAACGCCCGGACCCGCTCCGCGGTGGCCTCGCCGACGCAGGCGATCTTGACCCCGGAGAACGCGCGGGCGTCCAGACCGAACTCGCCGAATTTCTCCCACACCGCACGCACCGCGTTGGTGGAGGTGAACACCACCCACTGGTAGCGGCCGTCCACCAATCCCTTGACGGCCCTTTCCATCTGCGCGGGGCTGCGCGGCGGCTCTACGGCGATGGTGGGCACCTCGACGGGCAGTGCGCCGTGGCTGACCAGCCGGTCGCTCATCTCGCCGGCCTGGTCCTTGGTGCGCGGCACCAGCACGGTCCAGCTGTACAGTGCGCGACTCTCCCACCAGTTCAGCTTCGCTCGGTTGTTCACCGTCTTGCCGATGGTCACCACCAGCGGCCCCGCCGAGGTCTCCTGACCGTTGGGCAGAACGACCGGATCGATGCTGGCCAGCGCGGCGGGGTCGGTCAGCCCGATGAGGCTGGCCTCGACCGAGCGCTGCGCACAGGTGGTGCCCGAACTGGTGACCACGCACGGCGTGGACTCCGACAGGCCGTACTCGATGAGGGTGCGGGCCGCTTCGGGCAGATGCGAGGTGGTGGCCTGCAGGATCAGCGGACCCGGCGCGGCGGCCAGCGCCGCCCAGTCCACGTCACCGCGGACGTCGGCCACGGTGTGCGACGAGCCGAGCGGCAGGCCGGCGTAGGTGGGCACCGCGCTGGTGGCGGGCAGGCCCGGCACGATCTCGAACTGCACAGTGGTGCGGGCCACCGCGTTCACCTCGGTGATCACGGAGTCGATCGACAGCGGGTCTCCGGCGACCAGGCGCACCACGTCGGCACCGGCTCGGGCCTCGGCGACCAGGATCTTGGCCACGTCGGCCGGCTCGCCCAGCGCGGGGCGCACGTCGGCTCCACCGGCAACCGTGGCGGCGGTGTCCGCAGAGTTCTCGGCGCTGTCGGCACCGTCGGCGTCGGCCGGGCCGTCTGTGCCATTTGCGGCCGTCTCGGTCCGGGCCTCCGGCGGCACCGGGCCGACGATCGGAGGCAGATCGATGCCGACCAGCGCCAGCACCGCCTCGGGAACGTCGGGATCGATGAACACCAGAGCGGCGTTCGTCAGCGCCGTTCGCGCTCGCGCCGTCAGCAGGCCCGGGTCACCAGGACCCGAGCCGACGAAGACGATGCGGCCCGGCTTGGGCTTCTGCCCACGCACGCTCACTTGGCGAGCCATTTCCCACTCCCAGTCACTTCTTCAGTACTTCCCGTCCGCCATCAGCTCGCGCGCACCCAACTCGAACAGCTCCGTGGCCACCGAGACCCCCAGTTCCCGGGCCCGATCGGGGCTGCCGATGCCGGATGCGCGGATCACGTCGGACCCATCCAGCGCCGCCACGCAACCGCGCAGCGACAGCTCGTCGAAGACACGGCCGTCCTCATCGATCGACTCGACCACCTCAGCGATCGCGCCGACCGGTGCGGAACAACCCGCCTCCAGCTCGGCGAGCAGGGTGCGCTCCGCAGTGACCGCGACGCGGGTGTCGGTGTCGTCCAACTGCGCCAGCAACGCCGCAAGTGCGGTGTCGCCGGCCCGACACTCGATCGCCAGCGCACCTTGAGCCGGCGCCGGCAACATCTGTACCGGCTCCAGCGTCTCGGTGATGACCTCGAGGCGTCCCACTCGGGCCAGACCCGCCCGGGCTACCACGATGGCATCGAGTTCGCCGCTGCTTACCCTGTTCAACCTGGTGTCTAGGTTGCCTCGTAGGGGGCGGATTTCCAAACCGAGACCCAGTGCTCTAAGCTGCGCGGCCCGTCGCGGCGAGGACGTGCCGATCACCGCGCCCGCCGGCAACTCCCCGAGCACCAGGCCGTCGCGGGCCACCAGCGCGTCCCGAGGGTCTTCGCGGCGCGGAATCGCGGCCAGCACGAATCGGGGATCTTGCGCGGTCGGCAGGTCTTTGTGCGAGTGCACCGCGGCGTCCACCCGGTCATCGGCGATGGCCTCGCGCAGCTCTGCGGTGAACACCCCCACGCCGAGGTCGGCGACCGGCCCCGAGGCACGATCGCCGACGGTGCTGATCACCACCAGTTCCGCGGGATGACCGGCGGCCACCAACGCGTCGCGCACGGTCCCGGCCTGGGTGGTGGCCAACAGAGAGCCCCGCGTGCCGATCCGGATCACTTCACCCAAGAGGCGCTACCCGGCCGAGCCTGGTTCGGCGCCGACGCCCATGCCGTCGGCAACCACGGGCAGTTCGCCGGCGGTCGCGACCGCGTCCACGGCGGTCGGGTCCAGTTCGAACAACTCTCGCAGCGCCTCGGCGTAGCTGTCGCCACCGGGTGAGCTGGCCAGCTGTTTGACCCGCACGGTGGGGGCGTGCAGTAGCTTGTCGACCACCCGGCGCACGGTGCGCGCCACTTCCTCGCGGTGTGCGGTGTCCAGATCCGGCAGCCGGTGGTCGAGCCGCAGCAATTCGGCGGTGACGACGTCGGCGGCCCGCTGCCGCAGCGCGGTGACGGTCGGCGTTACCTCGGCCATCCGCTGACCGGCCAGGTAGGTGGCAACCTCACGCGCGACGATGCCGTGCGCGGCGTCGGTGTCGGAGGCGGCCACCCGCGCCGAGGGTTCGCGCTGGATCCGGTCCATGTCGATCACCCGGATCCCGGGCAGCCCGGCGACCGCGGCGTCGACGTCGCGCGGCATGCCCAGGTCGCAGATCACCAGGGGCTGGGTGGCCTCGTCGCGATTGCCGGCGGCCAGCGCGTGGTGCACGTCGGCCAGCGACACCACCGGGCTGACCGCGCCGGTGCAGCACACGGCGATGTCCACGCCGGTCAGCGCGGCCGGCACGCTATCCAGGGTGAGCGCGTCGGCGCCGACGCCGCTCTCGCGGATCTTGCGGGCCAGGCGCTTGGCGCGCGGCAGCGACCGGTTGACGACGTGAATGTGCTCGACTCCGGCACGCACCAGATGCGCCGCGGACAGTGCGCCCATCGAGCCGGCGCCGATCACCGCCGCGGTGCGGCCGCGTAATTCGTTGTCGCCCAACTGGGTTCCGGCGATGTCCAGCGCAACTGAGACCACCGACGCACCCGCGGCGTCGATCCCGGTTTCGGCGTGCACCCGCTTGCCCACCGACAGGGCCCGCTGCGCCAGCTCATGCAGCACCCGGCCGACGCTGCTGTTGGCCTCGGCTGAGGCGTAGGAGCGGCGCACCTGCCCGAGCACCTGCTGCTCGCCCACGACCGCCGAATCCAGACCGCTGGCCACCGAGAAAAGGTGCTCGACGGCGGCCTCGCTGTAGCGGACGTAGGCGTACTTGGTCAGGTCGGTCATCGACATGCCGGAATGCTCGGACAGCACCTGGCCGATCGCGGACAGCCCGGCGTGGAAAGCCTCGACGACGGCGTAGATCTCGACCCGGTTGCAGGTCGACAGAATCATCGCCTCGGTGACGAGCGGCGACTGCAACACCTGCTCGACGATCTTGATCTGATCGGATTCGGCGGTGCTGAGCTGCTCGAGTACCGAGACCGGGGCACTGCGATGGGAGACCCCAAAGAGCAGGACGCTCACGGCGGATTCACCTGGCCCGCTCCTTGCTGTCACCAGTGAACAAACTTCACTCCACGGTAGATGCTAAGGCGCTAGCCCACCAAATTCGGCGAGATCGGCGCGCAGCCGCGGCTCGTCGACCTCCCAGTAGCTGTGCTCGGCGCCGTCGAGCAGCACCACCGGCAGCCGGTCACCGAATTCGGCCCGCAGCGCGCTGTCCCCGGCCGCCGCGGCGGCGTCGACGTCGGTGGTCAGCAGGTCGAAGTCCAGCTCGTCGGCCAGGCGAGTGAGCTGGGCATGCACCTTTTCGCAGACCTGGCAGCCGTCGCGGGTCAGCAGCTGCACCTGGTGGCGAGTCATGGGATCAGTGTGGCGCATGGATCGGAGTGACTACCCAGCACTGCGCGCGGTCGCTACGTTTGTCGCTATGCCCGACGAGCTTGGCGCTTTCGCCGATGCCGCGCGGGCACGCGAGGCGCTCTTGGCGCAGCGACTGGCGGAGTCCGTTGTCGCAGACCACGAGTTCGAGGCGGTGCTGCGTGGCGCCTACCAGCACAATATGTTCTGCCGCCAGCGCCTTGACGTGGTCGAAGCCGAGATCAGGCAGTCCGCCGCCCGCTGGCCGGCCCTGGATACCCCGGCGGGGTCCCGTCAGTTTCAGCAGTATCTGGCCGTCAAGACCAGGGAGATCCACCAGGTGGTCGCCGACGCGGCCGCCGACAGCCTGGCCAGGGCCGCGGCGGTGCAGGCGCTGACCGGCCGCTATGCGATCGCCCATCCGCTGGACAAGATCGCCCCCTGGCCCTGGGATGACAAGACCGTGCCGGGTGACCCGAAACCCGGCGATCTGCCGATCAACGACGAGGCGTGGAAGATCGCGTCGAAGTCACCGACCCTGCTCGACGAGTGGGGAAAACTCAAGGCCGACGGGTGGGAATTCACCTTCAAACCCGACGAGGGAACCTATACGCGGTACGGCACGCCCGGCGAACCGGGGAAGGTGATCAATATCGACCCGAACCTGAAAAATGATCCAGCACAGTTGGTCAACGCAATTTCTCACGAAATCGGCCACGCACGATACGGAGCGCCCACAATAGACCGAAGCTCACGCGAATCATGCATTCAGTCGCAGCTCGACAACGAGGGCGCCGCAACCATGAACATGATCAAGGTGGAGCGTGAGATTCTGGCGAACGGCGGCCCGGACATTGTTCGCCCAGGCGGATCGGACGACAAGTTCGAACAGATCTACGACAACTACCTCCAGGCGGGCAGCACTCAAGGCGCCTACCAGACCGCGATCACCGCGATCGGCAAGGAGTTCGGCTCGCTGCATCCTTCGACGGAGCCCGCCAGTACGTATCACGACTACTACGGCCAGGGATGCCCGGCCAAATGAGGTGGCTCGCAGTGCTACTCGCCATCGCCTGCTTCACCGTTGGCTGCACAGAGCTGGAGAAGGGGACTGCCGTGACCAGATCAGAACCACCTCAGGACGTGTGGCAGTTGGTGGAGCGCGCCGTGAGCCTGGTTCCACTGACCGTGGAGAGAATGGAGGCGCTCCTCGGGACATCCATGACGCAGAGTGACCAAAGCCCGGCTCGATGGAATGGCGGTCCAGTGCAATTCAGCGACGCGCTGACGGTGCCCTCCTCCACCATCACCATTAGAGATGGTGCGTGGACCTACGCGGGATTCGGCACTCAATCGGATCAGTGCATCACAGCCGACATGGTCAAGACACATTATCCGACGGTTGAGCTGACGTACGGCGTCACCGGCCATTCGATACATGAATCATTCGGCTGGACGGTGTCCTATGACTGGGGAGAGCTGGGATTCGGAATTCGTGTCAAAGACGACTGCCTGGCAGGAATCAGTCTGGTACCGGCGGTGGAATTGAAGCACCAGGAAGAGCAGCGAAAGCAACGGCCATGAATCCCAGTGCGGTGTCGATCACCAACCTGCTGTACCGCTACGCCGAGCTGATGGACGCCGGTGACCTGGACGGCGTCGCCGCGCTGTTCACCCACGCCCGGATCAAGGCCGACCCGGACGGCAACGTCATCCTCGATCACGCCGGAATCCTGGAACTGTGGCGCGGTCTGGTCAGGATTCACGCCGACGGCACTCCGCGCACCAAGCATGTGGTCACCAATCCGATCCTGGACATCGACGAGGCGGCCGGGACCGCGACCTGCCGGTCCTACTACACGGTGCTGCAGCAGACCGAACAGATTGCGCTGCAGGTGATCGCGGCCGGTCGCTACCACGACGAGTTCGAGCGAGTCGACGGCGTCTGGCGGTTCAGCTTCCGGGATTATTCGATGTTCGACCTCAAAGGTGATCTGCGCGATCACCTGGGAGTCATCGGCGGTGCAGCCGGTTAGGGTTGATGGCGGCCGGACGACCGGTCGCCGGCAATCACGCGGAAGGAGTCGGGGATGGCTCTACCGGGCCCGGCCGACGGGGACTTCGCCGCCACCGACGCCATCGCCGACACAGCCGACGTCAAAGTCGATGTCGATGTCGATGTCGCCGCCCCGGTGGATCTGACCGCCGCCGCGTTCTTCGACGTCGACAACACCCTGGTCCAGGGCTCGTCGATGGTGCATTTCGGCCGCGGACTGGCGTCCCGCAACTACTTCACCTACCGCGATGTCGTCGGATTCGTCTACGCCCAGGCCAAGTTCCAGCTCACCGGCCGCGAGAACAGCGAAGACGTCGCCGCCGGGAGGCGCAAGGCGCTGGCGTTCATCGAGGGACGCCCGGTCTCGGAGCTGGTCGAGCTCGGCGAAGAGATCTACGACGAGATCATCGCCGACAAGATCTGGCCCGGCACCCGCGAGCTGGCGCAGATGCATCTCGACGCCGGCCAACAGGTGTGGCTGGTCACCGCCACCCCCCATGAGCTGGCCGACACCATCGCCCGCCGGTTGGGCCTGACCGGCGCGCTGGGCACCGTCGCCGAGTCGGTCGACGGGGTGTTCACCGGCCGCCTGGTCGGCGAGATCCTGCACGGGCCCGGCAAGGCGCATGCGGTGCGGGCGCTGGCGATCCGCGAAGGCCTGAACCTGCGGCGCTGCACGGCCTACTCGGACAGTTTCAACGACGTCCCGATGTTGTCGCTGGTGGGCACGGCCGTGGCGATCAACCCGGACGCCGCGCTGCGTGCGACGGCCCGCGCGCGGGGCTGGGAGATCCGTGACTTCCGCACCGCACGGCGGGCGGCGCGCATCGGGGTGCCGTCGGCGCTGGCACTGGGGGCCGTCGGCGGGGCCCTGGCCGCGGCCGTGGCGCACCGGAACGAGCGTCCGTAGCCTGCGAAGGACGCGAGGCCGGGGCGACCGCATCAAGCACCGTGGCGCACCGGAACGAGCGCAGCTGACCCGCTCGCTGATAGGCTTCCGCCGCCGAGCACCACGGCGAGCGGAGGGGTAAACCGGCCATGTCAGTACACACCGAGTCGCAGCGGATGATCGGAGCCCACTACCGGTTCCCGGACTACTTCGAGGTCGGCCGGGAGAAGATCCGGGAGTTCGCCCGCGCGGTCAAGGACGACCACCCTGCACACTTCGACGAGGCCGCTGCCGCCGAAGCCGGGCATCCGGGGCTGATGGCATCGCTGACGTTCCTGGCGGTTGCCGGGCGCCAGGTACAGCTGGAGATCTTCGACAAGTTCGACCTCCCGATCAATATCGCCCGGGTGCTGCACCGCGACCAGAAGTTCACGTTCCACCGGCCGATCGTGGCCGGTGACAAGCTGTTCTTCGACACCTACCTGGACTCGGTCATCGAGTCGCACGGCACGGTGGTCAGCGAGGTCCGCAGCGAGGTCACCGACGAGAACGGCGAGCCGGTGGTGACCAGTGTGGTCACCATGCTCGGCGAGTCGGTCAATCAGGACGCCGACACCGAGGCCAAGACAATCGCGGCCCTCGAGGCGATGCGCGAGCGGGCATTGGGCAAGAAGTAGCCCCCGCCCCCTTTCGGCGAGCGTGCAGAAGTGTCCGCTAAAAGCCCAGGTGGGGCCGGGCCATTCTGCACGCTCGGCGCATGAGGAACGTCAGCCCAGGAACACGTTGCGGCGGGCGGCCAGCAGCCGATACAGCGTCTGCTGGATGGTCTCGCGCACCTGGTCTGTCAGCTCGAAGGTGACCATCGGATCCTCGGCGGCTCCGGGCTCGTAGTCGGCTGTCTCGATCGGCTCGCCGAACGCGATGTGCCACTTGGACGGCAACGGCACCAGCCCGGCCGGGCCGGCCAGCGGGAACAGCGGGGTGATCGGGAAGTACGGCACCCCGAGCAGCCGGGCCAGCAGCTTGACGTCGGCGAGCATCGGGTAGATCTCCTCGGACCCGACGATCGAGCACGGCACGATAGGCGCTTTGGTGCGCAGCGCCGCCGACACGAAACCACCGCGACCGAACCGCTGCAGCTTGTAGCGGTCCTTGAAGCGCTTGCCCAGGCCCTTGTAGCCCTCGGGGAACACCGCGGTCAGCTCGCCGGCGGCCAGCAGCCGGTTGGCGTCGGCGTTGCAGGCCACGGTGTGACCGGCCTTGCGTGCGGCCGGTCCGATCACCGGCAGGTCGAACACCAGGTCGGCGGCCAGCATCCGCAGGTTGCGCTGCGCGGGGTGGTGATCACGCACCGCCACCGAGAGCATCAGGGCGTCCATCGGCAGCACCCCCGCGTGGTTGGCCACAAGCAGCGCGGGCCCGTCAACGGGCAGGTTCTCGATTCCACTCACCTCGACGCGAAACCAGTCGTTGAAGAAGAACCGCAGCAGCGGAAGCGCGATGGCCTCGTTGAAGTGCGGGTCGAATCCGAACTCGTCGACCTGGTAGTCGCCGGTGATCCGCTCACGCAGGAACGCGGCGGCCGCGGTCACCGCCCGGGCGAACTCGCCCGGCGTCGCGTCCGCGGCGGGCGAGCCCTCCGGGTCGCCGCGATGCTCATCGATGTCGCGAACGGCGGCCGAGTGATCAGTCGATACCCGACCCATCCGACGGGACACCGTCGACGGGTGCCGACGAGCGGATCCCGAATTCTTGTGCAGCGGAATTACTTTGGCCTCTGATTCATTGGCCATTGGGTTGACCTCCCAGTCCCCTGTTGCCATTGATGCGACCCAGGCGTTGCGCCACGCTGACTGTTCGTCGCTCCACCGAACGGACCCATTCGGGATCGATGATCGGGTTGAGATCCCGCCCCCGGATGTAATCGTCGAATGCCTCAGCGGTCGTCCACTTGGCGCTGTACCCGAGATCACTACGCATCCTAGTCGTATCCATCACCCGGCCAAAGCTGAGATAGTCGAGCTGCCCTCGATTGATCTCGGTGGCGTTTCCGACCCGCCGCAGCGAGTCCATGGCCCACAATCCGAACCCGGGCAGCGGCAGCGTGACGCGGCCCGCCCGGCGGATCGCCTGCGACATCATGATGATGCCGTCGGCGCCGACGTTGAAGGTCCCGGCTCGGCCCGCCATGGTCGCCCGCTCCAGCGCGCCCAGCGCGTCCTGCTCGTGCAGCAGCTGGAGCCGCGCGTCGCGGCCCAGCACCATCGGCACCAGCGGCCCGCTCAGGTAGCGCGAGAGGGCGGTGTCCATGGCCGGGCCGATCATGTTGGCCATCCGCAGGATGGTCACCGCGATATCGGGCCGGCGCCGACCCAGCCCGCGCACGTAGCCCTCGATGTCCACGCTGTCCCGGGCGAAGCCGCCACTGGGCGGCCGGTGCCCCGTGCTGTCCTCGGTGAACAGCACCGGATCTCGCGAGCCGGACCCGTAGACCTCCGACGTCGACTTGAGCACCACGCGGCGCACCGAGGGCGCCTTCTGACAGGCGGCGAACAGCTGCATGGCGCCCATCACGTTGAGTTCCTTGAGCGTCGCGCCGCCGCCGGACCGCGGCACATAGGAGGCCGCCGCCGCGTGCACCACGGTGTCCACTTCGCTGTTGCGAATCACCTTGGCGATGAACGGATTACGGATGTCGGCGCGAACGAATTCGGCGCGCCCCATCCGGCGCAGCATGTCCTTGCTGGGCATGACCGCGTCGACTGCGATCACCCGGTTGATCAACGGATTCTGGGTGAGCCTGGCGGTCAGGTAGCCGCCCAGGAACCGGCACGCGCCGGTGACCAACACAACCTTGGGGTAGTGCCGGACGTCGCTTCGCGTGCTGCCGCCAGCCGGCCCGACCTCATCCACCCCGCCAGCCTAACGGCCTTGCCGTCAAAGCCGTAGCGGCGATCAAGACGCCAAGCGGGCTTACTTACCGAGTTTTCTGCGCTGGACCCGGGTACGGCGAAGCAGCTTGCGGTGCTTCTTCTTCGACATGCGCTTGCGCCGCTTCTTGATGACTGAACCCATGAACTCCGCTATCTGCTTCTGCTCGCACCGCTGTCGCTGCGGCGCCGCTGAACGTGATCGACCCGGTCACCTTACCCGTAGACAGGCGCGCAGCAGAAAACCGGCACCTGACCCGGACCGACGACGAGGCCGACCCCGGGCGTCGCCGTGCGGCGACGCCCGGGGGGCGCTTACCTGTCGACGGACTTTCAGCCCGCGTCGAAGAAGGAGGTCTCCAAGAGGTCGTGCACAGCCTTGGCGTGCACCCGGAAGGACCGTCCAACCCGTACCGCGGGCAACTCGCCGTTGTGCACCAGGCGGTACACCGTCATCTTGCTGACCCGCATCAGCGCGGCCACCTCGGCCACCGTGAGAAATTGTGCCGTGTCCCGCGCCGAAGGCCCGTTCGCAGACGTCATCGCTACCCATTTCGATCAGGCACGTGCAGTCTCAGCGGCTTCCCCTCCGCTGCACCCCACACGCACAGACATAGAGGAGGATAGCGGGACGAATGGGGTTTCTGCGACTGGTGAGAGCCAAAATGTGAAAAATAAGTGAACTACTCGGATGTAATTCTTAGCTGCTCAGAGCGGTTTTTCGCAGCTTGTACCGCCCTGTCCACTGCCGTCCGGAACCCGCCGGCCTCGAGTTCGCGAATTCCGGCCGCAGTGGTGCCACCGGGCGAGGTCACCATGGCCCTGAGCCCCGTCGCGGCGGTGTCGATGACCACACCGGCCTCGCCCGACGCCGCACTGCGCTCCTCAGCCAGCATCTGTGCCGATCCGGCCATGGTCTGCACCGCCAGATCGGTCGCCGTACGCCGGCTCAGGCCGACCGCAACCCCGGCGTCCACCAGGGCCTCCACCATCAAGAAGAAGTAGGCCGGCCCGGAGCCCGACACCGCGGTCAGCGCATCGAGCTGTTCCTCCGGCACGATCGCCACGGTGCCGACGGCCTCGAACAGCGCGGCCACCTCGTCGACCTGTTCGTCGCCGGCGAACCGGCCCCTGGCCAGCCCGCTGGCCCCGGCACGGACCTTGACCGGAGTGTTGGGCATCACCCGGATCACCGCGGCACCGGCGGGCAGCTTGGACTCGACGTACCCGGTGGTGACACCGGCGACGATGGTCACCAGCACCTGGTCGGCGCTGTCGCCCGAGGACGCGGTGACGTTCTTGGCGAATTCCGCGACGACGCTGTCCACGTCCTGCGGCTTCACCGCGACGATCACGATCGGGGCGTTCTCCATGGCGTCGGCGACCGTGGTCACCAGCACCGAATACTTCTCGGAGAGTTGCCGGGCCCGATCCGCGAAGCGTTCGGCCACCACCAGGTCCTTGACCGGGTGGCCCGCTGCCAGCAGGCCTCCCAGCAGGGCCTCACCCATGTTGCCGCCGCCGATGATCGCGATTCTGGACATTGCGACAGCATAGGCAGAACGGCGCTAGCGGGCCGGGACCATCGCCAACTGGCGCGACTGCACCACGATCCGGCCCGCCGAGTCGACAACGGTGTGGTCCTCGTCGAACCAGTCCTGGCCGATCTGCACGCAGCTGCAGATCACCCGCAGCCAGCCGTCGGCCGGGATGGCCCGCAGGTAGGCGGTGAGCTGCACGGTGGGCGCCCAACCGGCGCGTTCGACGGCGTGCGTCACCGGCGCGGACACGTCGCCGCACAGCAGCGCGAACAGCACGTCGGGTGGGTCGTCCTTGGGCCGCACCCACATCTCGATCACCGGCGGGCCGCCATCCGAACGCGGGCCGAGCGTGGTCAGCGCCGGCCTGATGTCGCAACCATGCGCCAGGTGCACGATGTGCTCCATCGGATGTCCCGGACCGATCGGCTCCAGGCCGGGCGGCGGCTCTGGCGTCATCAACGGCACCACCGGGTTGAACGACAGCAGGGGCGGCGCCTGGTGTTCGGGCTCACCCAGGGTGACGACGGTGCGCACCGCGGTGCGATCACCCTGGTTGAGTTCGACGTCGACGAGGCTGACCCGGCGACCGCGCTTGCGGATCGTGGCCACCAGCCGCATCGGGCCGGGGTCGGGCGCCCACAGATAGCTGGCGGACACCGCCACCGGCTGCGGCCCGCCACCAAGGGTGGTGCGGGCGGCGTTGGCGCACAACGCCAGCATCGCCCCACCGTGCACCTTCGGACCGATCGTCCAGTGCTCGTTGAGCTCACCGGTAAACGACGCGACATCGCCGTCTTCGGCGATCCGGGTCAGCCGCATCGCGTCGGCAAACGAGGTCGACTGGTTCATCGGCATCCTTGAAGTCTCAGCGCAGCAGATGCGTCCGGGCGAATTGCAGCGACTCGGTCAGCAGCGCCTCGCGCTCATGGGGCGAGCGGGCCTGCGAGGTGGTCACCTCCAGCACCACGTGGCCGACGAAGTCACCCGCGGCCAGCAGCTGGCACACCTCGGCGGCGGGCTGATCGCCGCGGCCCGGCACCAGATGCTCGTCGGCCGGCAAACCGGTGCCGTCGCACAGGTGCAGGTGGGTCAGGCCCGAGCCCATCCGCCGGGCCATCTCCAGCGCGTCGGTGCCGGCGGTGGAGGTGTGCGAGAGGTCCAGGGTGTAGTGGGTGTGGTTGCCGTCCAGCGGGTCGTGCGACGGCGCGAACGCAGAAACGCCCACGCCCGGCCCGCCGCCCCGGCGGCGCATCCGTTCGCGGGACTGCTCGCTGCCGAAGAACCGGTCGGCCCGGAACGGGAACATGTTCTCCACCGCCACGGCCACATCGCCGGCGGCCTCCAGCTCGGCAACCTGGTCGCTGAAGCCGTCGGCGTAGCGCCGCTGCCAGCGGAACGGCGGATGCACCACGACGGTCTGGGCACCGAGCTGCTCGGCTGCCCGAACGCTGCGCTCCAGCTTGGGAATTGGGTTCGCGCCCCACACCCGCTGCGAGATCAGCAGGCACGGCGCGTGCACCGAGAGCACCGGCATCCGGTACTTGCGCGACAGCCGCCGCACGGCACCGACGTCCTGACTGACCGACTCCCCCCACACCATCAGCTCGACGCCGTCGTAGCCCAAGCGCGCCGCGTACTCGAAGGCGGCCTCGGTCTTCAGCGGGTAGACCGATGCCGTCGAAAGTCCGACCTTGATGGCTGGGCGCACGAGCTAATAGTGAACGGCTAACCAGCGTGCAGCGCCAGCGGCCCCAAAGTCACCAGCAGGCCGACCGCAACCGCGATCAGAGTGCTGACGACGTCGGGGGTCTTGCGGACGACCTGCACCGCTGTCACCAACCCGAGCGTGACCAAGACTGTGAGCACCAGCGCGACGATGCTGTTCCACCGCCACAACTGGTCGAATGCGATGAACAGCCCACCGCCGAATGCGACCGCCAGGATCGACTGGAACACCACCAGGGCTCCGCCGACCACTCCCGCCGGCCCGACGGGGGCGTCGTCGTAATCCTCGTCGCGGCCGTAATCGTCGCGGTCGTCGCCGGCTTCCGCCCGGACGGAATCGTCGAGATCACCCGCGATTTCATCGTCGAGGTCATCGCCGCGGCCCGCTCTGCGCAACGGCCGGATCGACCGGTCCAGGCTGACGCCGGACGGGTTCAGGTAGGAGCGGATGAACGCCGAATCCTCAACGGGCGGATCAGCGTCGCGGGCACCGGCGTCGATAGCCTTGATGGCCTCGATGTCTAGGTCGACGCCCAGGTCATAGGTGTCGACCGGATCCGGCCGCATCTGCTCGGCTCCGGAGCCGGGCGGTTCAGCGAGCCCCGACGCAGGAGAGGCGAAGCTGGGACCGCCCAATGAGCCGGGCGGTTCAGCGAGCCCCGACGCAGGAGAGGCGAAGCTGGGATCCGGCTCCTTCGCCTCCGCCGCGGCTCGGGTGTCCTCCTGCACCGGACCCGCCTGTTCGGGGACCGGCTGCTCGGAACGCCGCAACGGCCGCGGGTACGCGCTCTGCTGCGGCCCGGAGCTGCGCGCGGGCTGCTGCGGCGACTTGGGCCAGCGCGGCTCGGCGGGTCGCTCGACCAGTCTTTCGACCGGCCGGGGCCCGGTCGGCGGCCGATCGTCGTCGGCGAACCCGGGTGCGGCAACGACCGGCAGCGCCCCGCTGGCGGGAGCATCGGGTTCGGGAGGCGCGTCGTCGTCGCGGATGATCGGGATCTCGCCGGTCAGCTCGGCGACGGTGACCGCGTCGGCGTTGCCCCGCCTGCGCCGACGGCGTCCGGAGGGCGGCGGGGCACCGATGTTGCCGTTCTTGGCCAGCAGTTCGGCGACTGAGATCGGCCGCGTCTCGATGTCGCGGGGGTCGGGTTTGGGTCCGGTCATCGCCGGTGTCCCTCCGTCCCGCGGGCCGCCATCTCCATCGACGACGACTCCAGCAGGGTGGCGTCGTCTTCGCTGTCGAGCCAGCGCATGATCAAGCCCTCCCGCAGTGCCCACGGGCAAATCTCAACCGCTTCGATCGACAGCGCTCGCATACTCGCTTCCGCCACCAGCGCGCCCGCCACGATCTGCGGTGCCCGGTCGGCACTGACCCCTTCCAATTCGGCACGATCTGCCGTGGTCATCCTAGAGATGAATGATATGAGCTGCCTAAGGCCTGTGGCGGTCAAAGTGCGCCGTACCCGCGGCCCGGCAGCCGACGGCGCCGCTCCGGTGAGCCGGGCCAGCGAACGAAATGTCTTGGAGCTGGCCACCGCCAGATCGGGGACGCCGGCGTCGAGGACGACCGCGGCAGCCCCCGCCAACTCGGTGTCCAGCCAGTCCCGCAGCATGCCCACCCGGCGTCGGCCGGGCGGGTCCTCGCCCAGCCACTCCCGGGTGAGCCGACCGGCCCCCAGCGGCAGCGACAGCGCCACGTCCGGCTCCTCGTCGACACCGTTGGTCATCTCCAGCGAACCGCCGCCGATATCGAGGTTGATGATCCGCCCGGCGCTCCAGCCGAACCAGCGCCGCACCGCCAGGAAGGTGAGTCGGGATTCGTCCTCCCCCGCCAGCACCTGCAGGCCGACCCCGGTCTCCGAGCGCACCCGGGTCAGCACCTCCTCGGAGTTGGACGCATCACGCACCGCCGAGGTGGCGAACGCCATCAGTTCGGCGCAGCCCGAGCTGGCGGCGATCTTGGCGAATTCGCCGACCGTCGACACCAGCTTGTCGGCACCGCGCCGGGTGATCTTGCCTGAGCTGTCGGTTGCCTCCGCCAGCCGCAGGGTGGCCTTGGTCGAACTCATCGGGGTCGGGTGACCGCCCCGGTGGGCATCGACCACCAACAGGTGGACGGTATTGCTGCCGACGTCGAGCACGCCTAATCGCACGCACCCAACTTAGTGGGGCGACGCGCCGTCGTCGCGAATTTCTGGTCTAGCGTGGAGTTTTGTGACCCCAGCGCAACCCAGCCCCCGCCCCGGTGAGGTCGGCCTGGACTTCGCCCGCGAATGGGTGGAGTTCTACGACCCGGACAACCCCGAACACCTGATCGCGGCCGATCTGACCTGGCTGCTTTCACGCTGGACGTGCGTTTTCGGCACCGCGGCCTGCAAGGGCATCGTGTCCGGGCGCCCCGACGACGGATGCTGTTCGCACGGTGCGTTCCTGTGCGACGACGACGATCGCGCCAACCTCGACGACGCGGTGTCGAAACTCACTGACGCCGACTGGCAGCTGCGCGACAAGGGCCTGGGCAAAAAGGGCTATCTGGAACTCGACGAGAACGACGGCGAGCAGCAGCTGCGCACCCGAACCGTCAAGGGCGCCTGCATCTTCTTGAACCGGCCCGGATTCGCCGGCGGCGCCGGCTGCGCCCTGCACATCAAGGCGGTGCGGCTGGGGGTGGAGCCGCTGACCATGAAGCCGGAGGTGTGCTGGCAGCTGCCGATCCGGCGCAGCCAGGAGTCGGTGACCCGCCCCGACGACACCGAGATCCTCAAGACCACGATCACCGAGTTCGACCGGCGCGGCTGGGGCCCCGGCGGCGCCGACCTGCACTGGTACTGCTCGGGCGACCCGGCTGCGCACGTCGGCAGCAGGCAGGTCTGGCAGAGCCTGGCACCGGAGCTCACCGAACTGTTGGGCGAGAAGGCCTACGGCGAGCTGGCCACGATATGTGCGCGCCGAAACGAGCTGGGGCTGGTGGCCGAGCATCCTGCAACCCGGGCCGCACGAGACCTACCGGACTGACCGACGCCGGAGATGTCCATTTCTGTGGCTATCGGTTCGTCACCAGCAGGAAAGCGGGCTGAACGGCCGCTTTTCCCACCCGAGCGTGTGCGGAGTCACGCAGAAATGATTTTTGGCCGAGCGCTCAGATCGGTATGATCAGGTTTGACCATCGCGTAGCGCAGGACCGTCGGGGTCGGGCTGTGGATATTGAGGAACTCGCCCTACGCAGGCATGGCCCTGTCCTACACACGCCCGATGGAGATTCATGATCAGGACCGAGATGCACACCATCGATATAGATCTGGACCATAACGGACACACCGCGCCGGTTCTTCTTCGGCCCCCGGTGGTTCTGGAGGCGCGCGGCCTGAACAAGCAGTTCGGTGAAGGCGATTCGGCGACACCGGTATTGCGCAACATCGATCTTCAGATCACCCGCGGCGAATTCGTCGCCCTGGTCGGCCCCTCGGGATCGGGCAAGTCGACGCTGCTCAGCATCCTCGGCCTGCTGGACCTGCCGACCTCCGGCGACGTCATGATCAACGGTCAGAGCGTCTCGCAGCTGTCCCGCAAGCAGCTGGCCACCGTGCGATGCCAGACCCTCGGCTACGTCTTCCAGGCCTTCAACCTGCTGGCCGGCCTGACGGTCGCGGAGAACGTCATGCTGCCGGGCCTGCTGGCCGGCCGATCCGGCCGCGAACAGCACGCCCACGCCATGAACCTGCTCGACCAGGTCGGCCTGGCCGCGAAGTCCAAGCGCACCCCATCAGAGCTGTCCGGTGGCGAACAGCAGCGCGTGGCCGTGGCCCGGGCATTGTTCATGAAGCCCGATGTCATTCTCGCCGACGAGCCGACCGGTAATCTCGACACCAATAACGGACAGCGCGTCATGGACGCGCTATATAACCTCAATGCGGCTGGCCAGACAATTGTTCTGGTAACCCACGACCGGAAGATCGCCGACGACGCCCCGCGTTTGGTTTCGCTACTCGACGGCGAAATTGAAACCGACAGCGGAATGGCACACACGCCCAATAATGTGACATGGCTCGCGGAACATTAGCCGCGACTTTCGGCCTGCTCCGGATTATCAATTTTCGGGCCGTTCGTAAACACGCATTCCGGGCCGCACTGGCGGCATTCTCGCTCGGCGGCGGCGTCGCCGTGGTGGTGGCCGTCATGATCGAGGTCACCAGCGTCTCCAAGGCCGTCGACGACGTCGGCTACCAGATCGCCGGACCCGCACCGGTGCGCGTGGTGGGCGCCGCGACACGTGGTGGCATCAGCCCGTCCGTCATCGAGAACGCCCGTACGGTTCCCGGCGTCGCCGCCGTGGTGCCCGTGATCCGCGGTGTGACGATGATCCGCAACGACGGCAAGGAGACCTTCGGGCTCGCCCTGGGCGCCGACTGCTCGGCGCAGTGGATCGTCAACCCCAAGGTCTGCCAGTCCGGCCAGCACGAGCCGCCCCCGGCGATCTCGCAGGTCCTGGGCGACAAGCTGGACTCGTCGGCCAACCTGGTCACCGACGTCGGACAGCTCTCGCTGGAGAAGTTCCAGCGGGTCTCCGACCTCGACGACGTCAACAACGGCCTGGTCGCGGTGCTGCCGCTGAGCATGGCCAAGACCCAGTTCGCCCGCGGCGACCGGGTCGACATGATCTACGTGACGCTGACCAAGGACGCCGACGCCGACGCGGTCCAGCGGGACCTGAAGACCACCCTGGGACCCACCTACAACGTGCAGCCCCGCAGCGAGCCGGCCCGCGGCTACAACGTCAACGACGTCCTGCTGCCGCTGCTGGGCATCTTCGCCCTGATCTCGGTGGGCGTCGGCGTCATCCTGATCACCCAGATCACCCGGCTGTCCGTCGAGGAACGCCGCCGCGAGATCGCCATCGCCTCCGCGCTGGGCGCGTCACCGGCGTCGATCATGACCGGATTCCTCAGCGAGGCAGGCCTGTTGGGCGCGGTCGGCTCGGCGATGGGCGTGGCGACCGGCGTCGTGATCTCCGAACCCATCGTGGCCAGCGCCAGCGAACTCACCGAGCGATTCGTCGGCGTCACCGTCCCGGTCGTCCTCAAACCGGCGATCCTGGTGGCCGGCATCATCGCCGGCATCCTGCTGGCGATCGGGGCCGCACTGGGCCCGGCGCTGTCGGCGTCGAACACCCCGATCGCGGCCGAACTGTCCGGGCGGGCGGCTCAGGAGCAGACCACCCAGCGCAAGATCTGGTTCAAGGCGCTGCTGCTGCTGGCCATCGGGCTCGGCGGAGTCATCGCCGCCCGACTGGCGACGCTGTCCGGGGCCCTGGCGGCCTGGCAGGCCATCATCGCCGACCTCGGCGCCGTCGTCGCCCTGATCGGCCTGCTGCTGGCCACCGCCTATCTGAGCGCGCAGGCCATCACCAGCTTGCGGCCCAAGTCGAACAAGTCGCACGGGGCCTCGGTCACGATTGCGCTCAACGCGCTGCGCTCCGACCGATCGCGTACCGCGGCCATCTCCGGCGCGATCGCGGTACCCGTCGTGGTGGCCATCCTGCTGTCCGGTTTTCTGGTCGCGATCCACATGGGCGCCACCAAGGTCGCCGAGTCACAGGCCGACGGACGCGTCGCCATCACCACCACGCAGTTCGCCGACTACGGGCCCATTGACGCCCGATTCGCCCCGCAGACGGTCAACAAACTCAACGCGCTGGCCGGCGTGGCGAAAACCGAGCGGATGGCCGAAATCGAGATCAGTCTCAAGGACGGGTCGCTGGCGCATATTCAGGCTCAGGACCGGCCGACATTTCCATTCGGATTACTCGCCGGTCAATCCCCGGAGGCGAGCCAGAAAGCCAATGAAGTCGTCATCGGCAGCGTGCTTGCACGCGAGAAGGGTCTCCACATCGGTGACACACTCGTATTCGGAAGTGGACTCGACGCCCAGGCGATGAGTATCGGCACCATTGTTGCCACCCCCGAATACGGCGGCCGGCGCATCTATATGCCGTACTCGATCGCCGAGCAGATCTACGGCCCGCAGCCCGCCGGGCTGATCTTCGCGACCCCGGCGGACGGATTCAGCTCCGACGAGGTCATCGACAGCATCAGCGGAGCGCAGTTCGACCAACCCGTGAAAGCGGTCGACACCGCCGGCTACGCCTCGGACATCGCCACCTCGATCGGCCGCTACCTGACTCCGCTGAACACCCTGAAGTTCGGTCTGCTGGCCATCGCCTTCGTCTCGGTGCTCTCGACGCTGCTGCTGGTCGGCATGAGACGCAAGCGCGAGGTCGCGCTGATCCAGGCGCTGGGCGCCACCCGGTTGAGGGTGTTTTCCATCACCACCATCGAGGCCGTCATCGCCGGTGCCGCCGGCGGGCTGTTCGGCGGGGTGCTCTCGATCGCGATCTCCGAAGCGGTGCGCCGCGCGGCCGTCGTCAATGTCGGACTGGTCACGCCGCTGGTGTTCCCCTGGACCGACGCGCTGATGTACGCGGCGCTGGCCACCGTCGCCGCGGTCTTCGCGGCCATCATCCCGGCCTGGAAGAGCACCCGGGCCACCCCGGCCACCGAGCTTCGCGACGAGTGAGCAACGCCTAACCCCACCGCCGACACGAAGGATGCAATGACAGCGAACGCCCCGACCGTGCCCGGCTTCACCGGCGATGCCATCTACCCGGGCGATCGCCTGTACGAGAAGGTGCGCCAGGTCTTCAACGGCATGATCGACAAGCGGCCACAGGTGGTGCTGCAGTGCCGCTCGCAGGACGACATCGTCGCCGCTGTGCGCTACGCGGTGGACTCCGGCGCCGAGATCGCGGTGCGCAGCGGCGGTCACAGCGTCGCCGGCCACTCGACCACCGATGGCGGGATCGTGATCGACCTGTCGCTGATGCGCGAGGTGCGGGTCGACATCGAGGCGCGGGTCGCCTACGTCGACGCCGGTGCCAACTGGGGTGACGTGGACAGGGTCACCAGCGTCCACGGTCTGGCCACCCCCGGCGGGGTGGTCTCGACGACGGGTGTCGGCGGCTTCGGTCTCGGTGGCGGCATCGGATGGCTGTCCCGCGCCCACGGCATGACCTGCGACAACCTGATCGGCGCCACGCTGGTGACGGCTTCCGGCGAGGTCATGACGGTCAGTGAGACCGAGAACGCCGACGTGCTGTGGGGCCTGCGGGGCGGTGGCGGCAACTTCGGCGTGGTGGCGCAGTTCGTACTGCGGCTGCACCCGATCGACGGGGTGATCGCCGGCGTGCAGTCCTACCCCGACACCGACGCCGAGGCGGCGCTCAAGCACTTCCGGGCCCAGATGGACAACGCACCCGATCACCTGGCGTCCATCCTCGACTTCTCCTCCGACCTCACCACGGGGCAGTCACTGGTCAACGTGCTGGCCTGTTCGACGCGGACCGACCAGGTCGGCAGCGACGACGTCAGTGCCCTGCTGAACGTTCGCGGGGTGGCCGCCAAGCCGGTGGTGGCGGTGCAGCACAAGCTGGACTACTCGACGTGGCAGCAGGCCCTGGACTACACGGCGCCGTACGGCTGGCTGAACTACTGGAAGTCGCTGTTCGTCACCGAGCTCACCGATGAGGCGATCCGGCGTATCGCGCTGCTGGGCCGGTCGCGGCCCTCGGCGCAGACCCGGCTGCACCTGATCCGGCTCGGCGGGTTCGCCAGCCGGGTTCCGCCGGAGTCGACGGCCATCGTGGCCCGCGAGCACCCGTACATCATTCATCTGATGACGACCTGGACCGATCCCGCCGACAGCGCGCGCTGCACGGCATGGGCCAAGCAGGCCTTCGAGATCCTGCGGCCACTCGGCCCCGCCGGTGCCTACCTGAACTTCGTCGGCGACGAAGGCCAGGACCGCATCCGGGCCACCTTCGGTGACGACGGCTACCGCCGCCTGGCCGAACTCAAAGCCCGTCTGGACCCGACCAACCGGTTCACCCGCAACCACAACATCGAGCCCGCGAACAGCTGACGAATTTGGTGTGTCGCCACCGCGCACACATCTAGGGGCAACGCAGGCTAGGTATTGTGGCCCAAGGGGGAAAGGACGCAAGGATGCCTGCCGCGCACGATGACGATTTAGCGTTCGCCGGTGTGGCGCGCCTCGCGCAGTTGGTGCAGCAGAGGGAAGTGGCACCGCGCGAGCTGGTGACGCTGTACCTGGACCGGATCGCCCGACTCGACCCGGTTCTCAACGTGTTCCGCACGGTGTTGGGCGACCGGGCGATGACCGAGGCCGCGCAGGTCGAGCAGCGACTGGCCGCCGGGGAGCAGCTTCCGCTGGCGGGCGTACCGATCGCGGTCAAGGACGACACCGACGTCGCGGGCGTTTCGTCGATGTGCGGCACCGGAATTGACGTCGGCCCGGCCAGCACCGACAGCGCCGCGGTGCGCCGGCTGCGCGCCGCCGGCGCGGTGATCATCGGCAAGACCCACCTCTCGGAGTTCGGCGCCTACCCGGTCTGTGAATCGGCGACCTGGGGCGTGACGCGCAACCCATGGGACCTGTACCGCACACCCGGCGGCTCCAGCGGCGGTTCGGCCGCGGCGGTCGCGGCCGGGATGGTGCCGGGCGCCACCGGTAGCGACAGCGGCGGTTCGGTGCGGATCCCGGCGGCGTGCTGCGGGATCGTCGGGCTCAAGGGGCAGCGCGGACGGATCAGCACCAAGGAGTCGCCCGAGCGCGCCTACCGCTTCCACGGCCTCAACCACATCGGGCCGCTGACCCGTAGCGTCTACGACGCGGCACTACTGCACGACATGATGACCGGGCCCGAGCCGGACGACGAAATCCCTTCTCCCCCACCGGCGCCGCCGCTCATGGACGCGCTGCGGGCGCCCACGCGGCCGCTGCGGATCGCGATGTCGTTCAAGCCGGTGGTCCCGGTGAACGTGAGTGACGAGGTGCGCCGGCCGGTGCTGGAGACCGCGGAGCTGCTGCGTTCACTGGGCCACGAGGTCGTCGAACGTGACCCGGTCTATCCGGTGATCGCGATCCCGGCGGTGCTGGCCATGTTCATGAACGGGTTCGCGCACGAGATCGCACGGCTGCCGAGAACCGAACTGCTGGAACGGCGGATGCAGGCCGAGGCCCGCACCAGCCGGCTGGTCCCGGACTGGGTTGCGCGGCGCGCGGTCGCCGCCGAGCCGCGCATCACCGCCCGCTCGCAGCGTCGGATCGCCGACTTCGACATCCTGATGACCCCGGTGGTGGCGATGCCGCCGGTGCAGGTGGGCTATTTCGAGGGCTACGGACCGACCCGCGCCATGCTGCGGATGCTGAAGTTCATCCCGTTCACCTTCCCGCAGTGCTACAGCGGCCAGCCGGCGATGTCGGTCCCGGTCGGCATCGATGCGGCCGGTATACCCGAGGCGGTCCATCTGGTGTCCCGGGCCAACGACGAGGCCACGCTGATTTCCCTTGCGGCACAGATCGAATCGGTGCAGCCGTGGATTGCGCGCCGGCCCCCGACGGAGTTGCTGCTGAGTCAGGTCGGCTAGCCGGAGTCCTGCCCCGGAAACAAGAAATGCCCCTTGGCGGGGCATTTCTCGTCTGTTGCGGTCGGCCGTTACCCGTCGGCGCCGCGCGCACCCGAGTTGCCGGGGGTGCCGTCCGGGCCGCCGTTGCCGCCGACGCCGCCGGCACCACCGGTACCCCCGTCGCCGGAGTTGACGCCGTCACCCCCGGCGCCGCCCACACCGCCGTCACCGCCGTCGGTGCCGTTGACCAGGGTGGCGCCATCCGGACGGGTGGTGCCGCCGTCGACGCCCTCGCCGCCGCCGCCGCCGGTGCCGCCGTTGCCGCCGGTGCCGGTCTGGCTGGCACCGCCGGCGCCTCCGGCGCCGCCGTTGCCGCCGACGGCGTTGACGCTGCCGTTCTGGCTGGAGCCGCCGTCGCCGCCGTTACCGCCGAGACCGCCGGTGCCGGATTCGCTGGTGCCACCGGCACCGCCGTCA